>PITV01000045.1 GCA_017577285.1 Clostridiales bacterium | reverse complement strand
TCTTTGCCCTGTCTGTCGGGGTCAGTTCCGCCAGATGAACGGGATTCGCGTCATACCAGCCCATGTACCGCTGATAGATAGCCTTGGAATCATGAGAGACCGTCCCGTAATACTGCCTTGTATACCATACCCTCTCCAGGGCCTCGGGCAGCCTGATCATATTGGCGATCTCGGTACTTGTGTATCCGAGGTTGATATAGTGCAGCGTGGCATCATTGATGAATTTGTATACGGCAGCTGTATTCGTGATGTACTCATTGATCACCGCATTGCCCCAGTGCGGCCAGTTATGGGACTGGAAAACCACCTCGACCCTGTCTCCGTAAAGGCTCAGCGTCTCCATCAGGTAGAGTGCCCAGGCATTTCCGTCACGCACCTGCGCCCCGCGGAGCGTATAGAGGTTGTGAAGCGTTCCGGTGCAGTTTTCCGCCATCCAGAGGGCGTTTTTCTGCGGGAACCATGTATTCATCTCAGCAGGCGCCTCCGTGCCGGGTGTCAGCTGGAACTCCATTTCCACACCGTCGACCGTCAGCTTCTGGCCGGTTGCGGTGATCTCCAGTGTCGGGGATATGAAGGATGTGTTGCCCTTGGACTGACCCATGCCGATACCGATGGCGAGAGAGCCCGTTGCTCCGCCCTCAAGGAGCGTTCCGTACTGGTAGCTTGCTCTCCTGCCCATGGCGTTTCCGGCATAAATATTCTCGCTCACGGCATGCTTTTCAAAGCCTTCGGGCGCGATGATCATGACCTTGCCCGCAAGCACGTCCTCCTCGGAAACGATGCCCTTCACGCCGCCGTAGTGATCGATATGGGAATGGCTGTAGATGACCGCCACGACAGGGAATTCTCCCAGTTCCTGATTCACAAGTTCGAAAGCGGCCCGGCTGCATTCCACCGTCATGAGCGGATCGAACACGATCCAGCCCGTATCACCTTTTACAAAGGTAATGTTCGACATATCATAGCCGCGCACCTGATAGATCCCGTCGATCACCTCGAACAGACCGTAGATGTGATTCAGCTGCGTGTTTCTCCACAGGCTCGGATTCGCGGTCGCGGGAGCCTCCGTCTCAATGAACGCGTAGGCGTCCTGGCTCCATACGATCTTTCCGTTTTCATCCGTGATCACAAGGGAATCCGGAGCGGCGATCAGGCCTCTCTCAGCGTTTTCCATCTCGCTTCTGTCATTGAAATCAAGAAGGGCATACACACCGTCATTGATCTGCTCGGTAAACACAGTCGCCCCTTTGATTTGAGCATTCAGTTCAAGCACCGCTGTTTCCGGGGAGCCGGTCTGCTCCGCATATCCGGCGCAGCCCAATGTAAGGGACGCCAGCAGAAGACATGCCAGAACTGTACAGAGTACTCTTTGCTTCATCATTGTTACATCCGCCTTTCATTTCTGATGATCAGATCCCGCATTCAGATGCAGGAGAATAAACGATCGCAAGCCTTTTTCGTTTTCAGACAGTATATTCCCGCAGGATCATCTGTTTGAGCAGGATGCACTCATTGATCAGATCCGGCTCACTGTCTGCCGAGTAGAGAAGCCCCTGTGCATAACGCACGATGACCGCGAGCATGATATGGGCAGTGGCTGAAAACATGCTGTCCGCAGGAATATCCGTACGGAGCGTGCCGTCCCGCCGTCCCTTTTCATATACGCTGTAAAAAAGCTGCCTGATCCTGCCGATGGCATCCGTATAGGGTTTCAGCTGTTCCGGTGTCGCCCTTTCATGCTGAACATAATTGTTCATGCTCTGGTTGAAACGCAGCAGATCCCGGTGATTCTGATACAGATCGATATAGAAATCCAGATAGAAAGCAAATTCACCGGCCGCCGTCATCTCATCAGCGTGATGCTCCTTGCGGGAACTGTGAACAAAGCCGATATAATCTTCCCATTTCCGGGTGCCGATATCCAGTACCAGCTCCATTTTCGTGCTGTAATACCGGTAAAGCGTGGCGATGCCGAGATGGCACTCCTTCGCGATATCCTGCATGGAAACAGTATCGATACCGTTCTGTGAAAACAGCCGGAACCCCGCACAGATCATAGCTTCCCTCCGGGCGGCCATTTCGATCTCGTCTTTTCTCTGATTGCGCATCCTGCAGCTCCTTTACAATGATAGTGTATCTATCATGATAGACATCATATCACTATGAATCATGGACGTCAAGAGGACTTTTGATTTTTTATCCCGTCCGCTGCCTGCCGTCCGCGGCTTTTATGCTGTTCTTTTTTATTTTATCAGAAGCTATGACCGGGGAAAAATATACAGGCTTTTTACAGAGAAATCAGCCGGAACAGATTCAACTGCACAGGCCGGAGAAAACAAAAGCAGCGGGCAGTCCCGCGTCAGAACCTGACGCAAGCTGCCCGCTGATAGATGATCTGTACTATGTGACCGTATGAACCCGTTATACCAGCCTCAGGGAAGGATCGGCATTCAGCGAAAGGAAGGCGTACTCCCCTTTCATCAGCCGGAAGTAGGCGGCGGAGCCGATCATGGCGGCATTATCTCCGCAAAGCTTCAGCTGCGGCAGGTACAGGGTGATGCCCCGCTTGTCGCAGTTCTTCTGCATCTCGCGCCTCAGCAGTCCGTTGGCGGAAACACCACCGGCCAGCGCCAGTTTACTGATGCCCAGTTCTTTGGCGGCCAGCATGGTCTTATCCACCAGCTGCCCCACAACAGCGGCACGGAAGGAAGCGGCGAGATCCGCCTTTTCCATGGTGACGCCCTTCTGCTCCATATTGTGAACAGCGTTGATAAAGGCAGTCTTCAGGCCGGAAAAGCTGAAATCGTACCTCCCGTCCGTCTTCGGACGGGGCAGGGGCAGGGCGGCCGGGTTTCCGGTATCCGCCAGCTTGTCCAGCAGCGGTCCGCCGGGATAAGGAATATCCAGCACACGGGCGGCCTTGTCGAAGGCCTCCCCCGCGGCGTCATCCCCGGTGCACCCGAGGAGCCGGTACTGCCCGTAATCCTCCACCTGAAGCAGATGGCTGTGCCCGCCGGAGACCACAAGACAGGTAAAGGGCGGCTCCAGACCGGGGCTGGTGAGAAAATTGGCGCAGATGTGTCCCT
This sequence comes from Clostridiales bacterium, assembly GCA_017577285.1. Lineage (GTDB taxonomy): Bacteria > Bacillota > Clostridia > Christensenellales > Aristaeellaceae > ZC3RG03. The sequence continues at coordinate 10,884 of PITV01000045.1, read as the reverse complement.
CGATATGGTTGACGGGGATCAGCGGCTTCTGCTTCGCGAACGCCAGCGCCTTGGCGGCGGTCACGCCGCACAGCAGCGCGCCCACAAGCCCCGGGCCGTAGGTGACAGCGAAGGCATCCACCTCATCCATGGTCATGCCCGCTTCCTTCAGCGCCTCATCCACCATGCGCTCCACCTTCTCCACATGGGCGCGGCTGGCGATTTCGGGCACCACGCCGCCGTAAAGAGCGTGCATGGGGATCTGAGTGAACACGGCATTGGACAGGATGACGCGTCCGTTCTCCACCACCGCGGCAGCCGTTTCATCACAGCTGCTCTCGATCGCCAGGATGCGCACCCTCTCCTGCTTTTTCAATTCTTCCACGCGGGCGGCACTCAGTTCATCATACCTTGTCATGTTCTTCAGTGACCTTCGTTTTCTCCGGATCTTTCGTGTTTTTGTCTTCCCCGTCCGGTTTGCCCAGCTTCACGCGGGCAACGATGAGGAACACCATCATCCCCAGGATGGGCAGCACCGATACCAGCAGCTTCTTTGCGTAAAACTCAAAGAAACTCTGGGGCATCAGCGCCATCAGCAGGTGTCTTCTCCAATCCAGCAGCCAGGTGTCTGTGCCGGGGAACAGGATAAGATGCATGGTGTAGAACAGGTTGCTGAAATCGATGATCCCCCACACCAGGGCGATCAGGGATATCCCCAGCACGATGATGCTTCCGTCGGCAAAGCCCTTCAGCAGCAGATTGGCGGGGAATTTCTTTTTCTTTCTGTAGCTCAGCGCGTAGATCACAGCAAACGCGCCGACAGCGACCCCCCCGCCGATATAGCGGTACACCGTCATGAAGGAGATAACGCTCCGCACCTGCCGCATATGAATGTTCTGCCGGTCCTCATCATCCTGAAACGCGGGAACACTGTTTCCGCTGCCGTCCTTCACAGTCACGACATCCCCGTTTCCGGAAAGATAGGATGTGATGGCCGCAGCATATTTTTCACTGTCGGCAGCCGTTACGCCGAATTTTTCGGCCCGCTGCCAGTCCTCCGGCCCCAGTTCACCGAAGGCGGACACCATGACGCCGCTGCTGAGGACGGTGTTGACCGTCACAGTACAGAGCAGAGCCAGCAGTGCCGCCGCGCCGAGCAGGGCGCAAAGGATACCGGTTAATCGCTTTTTCACAGTCTGACGCTCCCTGTTTATCACTGATTACTGATTGGCTCCGCAGCAGTTCTTGTATTTCTTGCCGCTGCCGCAGGGGCAGGGATCATTGCGGCCGGGCTTTTTGTTCACCTTCACAGGATTGCGGGGCGCTTCCTTCCCGGGCGTGCTGCCGCCGGCACCGGCGGGAACAGCAGCGGGAACACGGAACACGGCCTTGCGCTCGTTCTGCTGAGGCGCCCGCTCCAGCCGCAGGGTGTACATGCGGCGCACAGTGTCCTCCCGGATCAGATGCGTCATCTCGTCAAACATATCATAGCTTTCCAGCTGATATTCCTTGATGGGATCACGCTGGGCATAGGCGCGCAGGCCGATACCGTCGCGCAGGCGGTCCATGGCATCGATGTGATCCATCCAGCGCAGGTCCACCGCCCGCAGCAGTACGTTGCGTTCGATATCACGTATATTGACACCCATTTCCGTGATCTTTTCCTCACGGATCTCATACACGCGCCCGGCCTCCTTCTTGATCAGCGCCTTTACAGCTTCCCTGTCGCCGGTCATGATGGTATCCATATTGTTCTGAAGGAAGCCGGCAGGCACGCACAGATGCTCCATATACTCCGTGAGGCCGTCGATATCCCATTCAGAGGCGGAGGCGCCCACGCAGCGGCGATCCACTTCCTCATCAATGAGGGCGTCACGCATGGAGAAAATGGTCTTCTGCATATCCTCGCCGCGCAGCACCTGATGGCGTTCATCATAGATCAGGTTGCGCTGCTGGTTCATGACATCATCATACTGCAGCACGTTTTTGCGCATCTGGTAGTTCCGGCTCTCCACGCGCTTCTGAGCGTTTTCGATCTGCGATGTGAGCATCTTGGCTTCCAGCGGCGTATCCTCGTTCAGCCCCAGACGGGCAACCAGCGGCTGAATCCTCTCGCCGCCGAAGATGCGCATCAGATCATCCTCCAGAGCGATAAAGAACTGGCTGCTGCCGGGATCGCCCTGACGGCCGGCGCGGCCGCGGAGCTGGTTATCGATACGGCGGCTCTCATGCCGCTCGGTGCCGATGATATGCAGTCCGCCCACCGCCACGACCTTGTCATGCTGTTCATCAGTGGTCTTTTTGTATTCCGCTTTCAGCGCATTGTAGCGGGCGCGGACTTCCCTTACCTCGTCATCCACTTTACCGCTGAATCCCACAGCGGCCTCAATGATCTCATCGGGCACTTCTTCCTGACGCAGTGTGCGGCGGGCCATAAAGTCCGGGTTGCCGCCCAGAAGGATGTCGGTTCCGCGGCCGGCCATGTTGGTGGCAATGGTCACAGCGCCGTACTGGCCGGCCTGCGCCACGATGGAAGCCTCGCGGGCATGCTGCTTGGCATTCAGCACTTCATGCCTGATGCCTCTCATATCCAGCATACGGGAGAGCAGTTCACTCACTTCCACGCTGACGGTACCCACCAGGATGGGCTGACCGGTCTGATGGCGCCTGATGATCTCCTCCACCACAGCATTGTACTTGCCCTTCTTGGTGCGGTAGATCATATCATTCATGTCCTGGCGGATCATAGGCACATTGGTGGGGATCTGCACTACATCCAGATGATAAATGCCCCGGAATTCCTCTTCCTCCGTCTTGGCGGTACCTGTCATACCGGAAAGCTTTTTATACATGCGGAAATAGTTCTGGAAGGTGATGGTAGCCAGCGTTCTGTTCTCATCCGCCACCTTCACATGCTCCTTGGCCTCGATGGCCTGATGCAGTCCGTCAGAGAAGCGGCGGCCGATCATGAGACGTCCGGTGAACTCATCCACGATGATGACCTCGCCGTTCTGCACCACATAGTCCACATCCCGCTTCATGAGGGTGTTGGCTTTCAGCGCCTGGATCAGGTAATGATTCAGGTCGGTATTCTCGGGATCCGCCAGGTTCTCCACACCGAAGGCAGCCTCCGCCTTGCGTACGCCCTCCTCGGTAAACACAGCGGCCTTGTCCTTTTCATCCACGGTGTAATCTTCTTCGTTCTTCAGACGGATCACGAAACGGTCCGCCTTTTCATACATTTCGTTGGGCTTCTCGCCGCGGCCGGAAATGATCAGAGGCGTTCTGGCTTCATCGATCAGGATGGAGTCCACCTCGTCCACGATGACGAAATTATGTCCGCGCTGCACCATATCCTTCTCATAAAGCACCATGTTGTCGCGCAGATAGTCAAACCCCATCTCGTTGTTGGTGCCGTAGGTAACATCCGCAGCATAAGCCTTCTTCCGGTCCTCATTCTCCAGATCGTGCACGATGATGCCCACGGTCATGCCCAGGAAATTGAACAGCTTGCTCATTTCCTCTCCCTGGAAGGAAGCCAGATAATCGTTGACCGTCACGATGTGCACGCCCTCGCCCGGAATGGCGTTCAGATAGGCGGCGATGGGGGCGGTCAGGGTCTTTCCTTCACCGGTCTTCATCTCAGCGATGCGGCCCTGATGCAGCACGATGGCGCCCATGAGCTGCACATCAAAGGGACGCATGCCCAGGATGCGGACAGACGCTTCACGAACGGTGGCAAAGGCTTCGGGCAGCAGATCGTCCAGCGTTTCGCCCTTCCTGTAGCGCTCACGGAACTCATCCGTCTTGGCGACCAGCTGCTCATCCGTCAGTTTCTGCCATTCAGGCTCCATATCATTGATCTTTTTTACTGTTTTATACAGGGGCTTCAGCAGCGCGTCGTTGCCGATCCCCAGCAGTTTCTTCAATCCGTCCAGCATTCTGTATCTATTCCTTTCAATAATGATCTGTAAATTCGCGGAGGCGGCCGGATAACGGGCTTCCTTTCATCCGGTGCATGAGGTCACATACATACCCACATTACACCATTATCATTATACTACCAACACACAGGCAGGGCAACACCTTTCTGCCCCGCCGGATACCGGGCGGCGGAGGCGTCACATGCCGCCGCACAAAAAAGACCGCCCGCGAAGGGACGGTCTCTTACTCGCTCTTTCCGTTTCCGGCGCAAAGCGGTATATCAGTTCAGTTTGTTCAGGTTCAGCCACAGGGCGGGACGGATGCCTCCGTCATAGAAGCAGAAATCCCCGTAGGGATACACCGTTCCGTCATTCATCACAAGGGCAAAGGAGGAATCGCTGTCCCCCGGCGATCTCAGCCACCACCAGGCGGCTCCTTTATCGCTGCCCGCGGTATTCGCCCCCTCCGCCAGTGCATAGGCGGTGGGAAGCGCAATTGCGTTATCGCCGGAAAGCAGATCCCGCACCTCGTCCTCACTCAGAAGGAACACGAGATTCTCCTCATCATCGATCATATAGGGCATGATTGCTTCCTGTTCCTCATAAACAAAGGCGATCACGCCGAAGCCGCCGTTCAGGAAGGCCTTCAGCTCGCAGTTCGACCAGGTGACGGTCCTGCCCTCTTTTTTCACCTTGTCATATGCCTTGGGCGTGGTCAGCGGCCCGGCATCCAGCAGATAACGGCTCAGGAGCAGAGCGCCGGTATCATCCGTCAGGAGCACGATCCATTCGATGGGTTCCTGGCCGTTCGATTCGTCCCCGTCCTGCTCAAAGGTACCAAATGTGACAACGGCGCCCGCGCGGACATCCTCTCTCGCGGGGACCTCCGCCATTGAAACAACAGGGAGCAGCAGCGCAAGGAGCAGCAGTGCCGCGATCATTTTTTTCATTTTCCTCAGCCTCCCTGTTTCAGTATGTCCGTCCCGCGCGGATCTTACTGATCCCCGTAGGGATGCACCGTCTGAATGGTGCCGTCTTCATTGTAGAAGATCTCGGTGTATTTCACGCAGCGCTGATGGTTGATGCCGTTGCTCATCTCGCAGTCGTGATAGAACATATACCAGCGGCCCTTGTATTCCACGATGGAGTGATGGGTGGTCCAGCCGATGACGGGCTCCATGAGCCGTCCGCGGTAGGTGAAGGGGCCGTCGGGGGAATCACCGGTGGCGTACACCAGATAATGGGTGGTTCCGGTGGAATAGGAGAGGTAATACTTGCCCTGATACTTGTGCATCCAGGGGCCTTCGAAATAGCGGCGGTCCTCATCGCCGGCCCTGATGGGATCCCCGTTTTCATCCAGGATCACAAGATGCTTCGGCTTTGAGGCGAAAGAATGCATATCCCCGCTCAGCTGCGCGAACATGGGTCCGAGAGCCGGTTCATCGCCGGAGGGGCCGTGATCGTTCTCGTCAAAGGCGCCGGAGCACCAGTTCTCCAGCTGACCGCCCCACAGGCCGCCGTAATAGACATAGTACCTGCCGTCATCATCCTGCAGCACGGCGGGATCGATGGAGAAGGAGCCGGGGATATAGTCGGGATCGGGCGTGAAGGGGCCCTCGGGCTTATCGGAAACGGCAACACCCAGCCTGAAGATCTCATCCTTGTCGCGGGCGGGGAAATACAGATAGTATTTGCCGTCCTTCAGCGCGGCATCGGGCGCCCACATCTGCTTGCTCACCCAGGGCACATCTTTCATATGCAGGGCTTCTCCGCAGTCCACGCACTCGCTCTCGGGAGAATCCATCCGCAGGATGTGATAATCCTCCATGGCGTATTCATCGCCCCTGTCGTTGTCGATGCATTCATGCGCCAGATCATGGGAGGGATAGATATAGAACTTTCCATCGAATACATGGGCAGAAGGATCTGCCGTAAAGATATGCTTCACCAGCGGTTTTCTCTGATCACTCATAACGGGATCCCTTCCTCACGCGCGCCGCGGCGTGAAAACGTTTACTTACTAACTTTCATTATATAAAAAAAGAAACAGGGTTTCAAGTTTTATCCGCCCTGTTTTGTATTTTTACTGTGTTTTATTCGCGTTTCATGAATGTTTATTCATTTTATTGCCCGTCCGCAACGCGGCGCCGGGGCGCGGGCATTTTCAGCACCCGCTCTCCCTCGTGGTTGGCCCAGGCTTCGGGATAAAACTGCAGGTAATCATACCTTCCCTCCTTGCGCCATTTCACAAAGACGGGCGTGAACGCCCATACGCAGCTGGGGATGCCGATCACGGGCAGGAAAAGCGGCCCCAGGATGCAGGACTGGATGGTGTGGCCGTATTCATGCACCAGCACCGCGGCGGCATATTCCGCCTCCTGTTCCGCGTGACCGTAGAAGATGAACATGCCCAGACCCATGGAAAACGGAAATTTCCAGTGTGTGACGAGAGCGCCGTGATAATACGCGTGCTTCCGCCGGGGATCGGTCAGGGTCATGACCAGCAGGGCCAAAACTCCCGCCGCGTTCTGGAGGATGCCCCAGGTGAGCTGGATGAGCGTATACAGGATGCGGTTGAGGATATACTTCCCGCCCGCTCCGGTACAATCAGCGTTTTTTGCTTTTATTTCCTTTTCCGGCACAGATCCCGCCTCCCTTTTCCGGCCTTCCGGTCCATTCAAAGCAGCCGTTCCTTTCATTCACCGCCGGTATGCGCGCGGTCCGTCACACAGCGGATTACATCGTACATCTGGGCCTGGCCCTCCTCGGGCGCGCTGTCGGTGGACACACGCACGATATCCCCCTCCGGGGTGAGATACTTCAGGATGACCTGCCCGCCGCACATGCCGGGAAGCAGATCCGTCCTGTTTTTCCAGCCCGCGAAATCATATTTCGCGATCAGCGCGTAGGCATCAGCGATCACGGCATTATCCACCGTATACCAGGTGTGATGCTCCTCTCCCTCGTAATACTCATACCAGTCATAATGATGCACCTGCGTGCTGCCGTCAGGATACAGCCACAGCACCGTTTCATCATAGCCATCCCCGCCCACAGTTGCCACCGTCCTTCTGCAGTAATCGATCAGCAGGACAGGCTCCTCCCCCGGTTCAAAAATGGCGGGGGCGGTTACGGCGGACGGCTGGAAATACAGCGTCTTCGCCAGCGGTCCGGTCATGGGCACAGTTAAAACAAGGCTGAGGATCAGAAGAAATATAACAGACAGCGAAATCATTTTATCCACCTCCGGCAATATCGGTGACGCGGCGTACAGCGCCGTTTCGCGGCACGTCCCGCAAACCGATTATACCATCCGGAAAACGGATATGCAATTCATTTCGCGCCGGCAGACTGTAAACAACCGGCGAAAAAAGCGCCGGACGCAAAGCGCAGTCCGGACGCGGTCATAAAATATCCTGTTCCCGTTCATTCCCCGTCTATTCTCACAGAAGCAAAGGCCAGCGCGCGGCGCATTTTTTCCTCAAAAAGCTCCGCGGGGATCAGGGCGATGCCATCCTCATCGCTGAGCACCACCAGACGCCTTCCGCCGGACAGGGCAAACTTTTCCCGGACAGCCTTGGGGATCACGATCTGTCCCCGTTCCCCCACCAGAACAAAGCCCCAGATATTTCTGCCATTTTCCGCCGGAGGGATCGTTCCGATCCCCTCCACCTTCTCGGTCTTCAGCAGGCTGTCCACTGTGACCCCGTACAGGGAGGCCAGGGCCGCGCATTTCACGATATCGGGGACTGTGGCTCCGCTCTCCCATTTGGCATAGGCCTGACGGGAAATGCCGATCTTTTCCGCCACCTGTTCCTGAGAAAAGCCGTGTATATTCCGCAGTATCATCAGGTTTTCCTTCAGCATCCGATAGACACCATCCTTTCAATGCGTTTACCGCCGGAAACCGCTCCGCGCGGTCCGGGAAGCAGCCGGCGCTCCCTCACGCGTCAGCTGTGATCACAGATCGATCTTCTCAAAGCGGGCACAGGAACGCCTGCAGGAAAGCAGCGTGAGCAGCACATAGAGGACCGCTCCCGCGGCAAGCAGGCTCAGCTGCAGCGCGTGCTCATCTGTCCCGACAGCATTCAGTTTCTCCAGACCGGGAAAAAAGTGCAGCGACTCGGCGACTCCGATAACGGCAAAGCACACGATGATATAGGTCACAAAGGGTTTCGCGAATTTATAAGCCGTTTTGAAGAACCCGCCCGCGAAGATCAGGTTGAAAAGCCCGAAGATGAGCAGCGCCATGCCGAGAGCAAACGGATTGGCCGCCATCAGGGTATTGCCCAGGTAAACAGGCGAATCCTTCAGCAGCGTCATGCGGATGACAGAAGCCGCTGTCATCACCAGAAAGCCGCACATCTCGATGAAACAGCAGAACAGGTATTTCCCCTTTACCACATCTCTTTTCGCGACAGGCAGCAGGGCGGAAAACACGATATCATTGGTCTCCCGGGCGTTCTGGAAACTTTGGAAAATGCCCAGCGTCACAAAGAAAACTCCGCAAAGGACGGGGTAATTGGGGATAAAAAACATGAGACCGAAGGCAATAAACAACCAGGAGAGGACGGAAGCGCTCAGCTTCATCTCCTTGTAAAGGATATTACGCATGCCGTGCCTCCTTTTCCAGACGCAGGAAGGTATCCTCCAGGTTTTCCCCTTCCCGTGAATGCTTCACCCTGAAATCCGCAATTGGCATGGCCGCGGCGATCCTTCCGCCGGAAATGTAAATGATATCATCGGCGCACTTTTCCAGATCGGAAATGATATGGGTGGAGAAAAAGACCGCCACGCCCTGCCGCTTCAGTTCCGTAAAGACCTCCAGCAGCTCATCCCGGGAAAAGGGGTCCAGCCCGCTGGTGGGCTCATCCAGCATCAGCAGTTCCGCCCGGTGGGACAGCGCCAGCATCAGGTTGCACTTCACCTTCATGCCCTCCGACAGTTCCAGCGGCGTCTTATCCTCATCCAGCGAGAACATGGTCATGTATTTCCGGAAAGATCCCTCATCCCAGGTGTCCGGGAAAAAACGCTTTTCCACATTCACGATATCGCGGATCTTTTTCCGGGGATACCAGTTGACCGTACCTGTGGAATAGCCGATACGGCTCTTGATCTGCGCCTCGTTATCCTTGAGAGGCATATCGAAATAGATGATCTCCCCGCTGTCCGGACGCACCAGATTCAGCATGGATTTGATGGAGGTGGTCTTTCCCGCGCCGTTCCTGCCGATAAAACCGGCGATCCTGCCCTCTCTCAGTGAAAAGGACACGCTATCCAGTTTGAACGCGGGATAGGTCTTTGTCAGATTCCGTACAGTTACAATGCTCATGGTTTCCTCCGGAAGGTAATTTACTCGCGTATCGTAGCACACTGCTGGAACTTTTTCTACAAATCATACTTGGCATATTTGTTGTTTTTATGTTATGTTCAGTTGCGCAGAGCCGTTTTGAAAAGCGCGGCGGGAATTTACCTGCCGCGCTTATAAGGATCCTGTCCGGTTTCCGGACCCCTGTTACAGCGTTGCCGCCATGACCGCCTTGATGGTGTGCATGCGGTTTTCCGCCTCGTCAAACACGATGCTCTGCTTTCCCTCAAACACGGCATCTTCAACTTCCATGCAGTCGATACCGAATTTTTCGTAGATGTCCCGGCCCACTTCGGTCTCCAGATCATGGAAAGAGGGAAGGCAGTGCATGAAGCGGCACTGCGCTCCGGCGAGCTTCATCAGTTTTTCAGTGACGCGGTAGGGAGTCAGATCATGGATCCGCTCCGCCCACACGCCCTCGGGCTCGCCCATGGAGACCCACACATCGGTGTAGATCACATCAGCACCCTTGACCGCCTTTTCAGGATCGGTCTCAAAGGTGAGGGCGGCTCCGGTCTCTCCGGCGATGGCTTCGCACTTTTCGATGAGCCCCCTGTCCGGGAAATAGGCGGCAGGCGCGCAGGCGACGAAATTCATGCCCATTTTGGCGCAGCCGATCATCAGGGAATTACCCATGTTGTAGCGGGCATCGCCCATGTATACCAGTTTCTTTCCCTTAATGGCGCCGAAATGCTCCCGGATGGTGAGCAGATCCGCCAGAATCTGGGTGGGATGATACTCGTTGGTCAGTCCGTTCCATACCGGCACACCGGAAAACTTCGCCAGCGCCTCCACACGGGTCTGCTCAAAGCCCCGGTACTCGATGCCGTCAAACATGCGGCCGAGGACCCGCGCGGTATCGGCAATGCTCTCCTTCTTGCCGATCTGGCTGCTCTTGGGATCCAGATAGACGGGATGCATGCCCAGATCCGCCGCCGCCACCTCAAAGGCGCAGCGGGTGCGGGTGGATGTTTTTTCAAAGATCAGCGCCACATTCTTTCCCTCGTGCATCCGGTGAGGGATGTGCTGCTTCTTTTTCTCTTTCAGTTCCGCCGCCAGGTCGATGAAATATGTGATCTCCCCGGGGGTGAAATCCAGCAGTGTCAGAAAACTTTTTCCTTTCAGATCCATAACTTCCTCCGGCTGTTACAGGGCGCACGCAGCGGCAATGATATCCACCGCCTTCTTCAGCAGTTCCACGGGAATGTTCAGGGCGGGCAGCAGACGCACCTTGTCCTTGGCCGTGAGGCACAGAGCACCGTTCTTCATGCATTCCGCCACCACATCGGACGCGGGCTTCACGGTCTTGATGCCGATCATGAGGCCGAGGCCGGACACGCTCTCCACGCCGCTCTTCCCTTCAAGGGTATTCTTCACATAAGCGCCCTTTTCCTTCACTTCATCCAGCAGTTTGTCGTCCAGACGGCTCAGCACGCTGAGTGCGCCGGCGCAGCACACGGGATTTCCGCCGAAGGTGGAACCGTGATCCCCCTTGCCCAGCACATTCTGCACCTTTTCGCTCATCAGGCAGCAGCCCAGGGGCAATCCGCCCGCGAGACCCTTGGCGGTGGTGACCACATCGGGCTGCAGATCATACTGCATGTAGGCATACAT
>PITV01000044.1 GCA_017577285.1 Clostridiales bacterium | reverse complement strand
GTTCAGCACTAGTCATTTTGATTTCCTCCATAATTATTTGATGTAGAATGTGGATTGTCAGGCTACGCGGCGATTACTCTTCGCCAGCGGCCTTCTTGCGGATCGCTTCGATCGCATACACCAGGTTGGTGATGGGGCTCTTCAGGCTGCCCACCAAACGGGCCAGCAGAACCTCGCGGCTGGGCATTTCGCTCAGAGCCTTTACGGCCTTCACATCCAGCACTTCGGTGCCCATGATACCGCCCTTCACCTTCAGGCATTCCTTCTTGCTCTTGTCGATGAATTCGTATACCACCTTGGCGGGGGCAACGGCATCCTTCGTACCGAACGCGAAAGCGTTGGGGCCTTCCAGAATGTTGTCAAGACCTTCGATGTTCAGTTCCTTCAGAGCACGGGCGAACAGCTTGTTCTTCAGAACCACGTAATCAACGTTGTTCTCACGGAACTTGGCACGCAGACCGGTCACTTCCTCAACGGTAATGCCGCTGTATTCCACTACTACTACGCTCTGTGCATTCTTCAGCTTCTCAACGATTTCGGCAACAGCCGCGATCTTGGCTTCCTGATTCTTGCTCAGTTTGTCCATGTTGTAACTCATTGTAACACACCATCTCTCTGGCTTAGATTAAAAGAAGCCCCTGTGCATGGCACAAGGGCAATAAAATCAAATGTCCTCGCACCTCGGCCGGCGGCATCTGCCTTTGAATGCTTCCGCATACCTGCTGTCTTTGGCACAGGCTCTTTTGAGCCTTGAAAATATTACAACAAGCGTTCCATTTTGTCAACACTTTTTTATCTTTTTTTCAAATTTATTGTGCAGGAACGCTCTTCACACTGTCAATATCATCCCTTGTAATGTTTCTTGCCCATTTTCCGCTGTAGAAATGTTTAAAGACCCAGGGCCATTTCACAAATTCATCAGTGCAGAGGATCAGATACACCCATTTCGGATCCAGTTTGAAAACATACGCGGCAAGCAGTCCTACAGGCACTCCCCATGCCCACATATCGATCAGATCACACAGAAAACCGAACAGCGTATTTCCTCCCGCACGAAATGCGCCGGCGATCAAAGTTGAGTTGACAGCCGTTCCCATGATATATACAACATTCACCCACATCATGAAATAAAGATATTCTCTCGCCGCGTCATTCAGATTTGCAAGCGGACAATACACAGGGATCGTCAGTGCGATCAAACCGCCGCCGGCGGCTCCGGCGATCGCCGACCATCTCAGAAGTACCTTTCCAGCCGACATGGCATCATCAAATCTGTTCTCACCCAGGATCTGCCCCAGTATGATCGCAGTTGCACCGCCCAGACCGTAGCACATCGTACACGCCAGATTGCGCACTGTTTCAACGATAGCCAGTGCCGCGATAGCGTCACTACCGCGTTCCGGAATATGCCCTATGATCGCTGTATATGCGGCATAACCGAGCCCCCAGACCAGATCGTTGGCGATCGCGGGAAGACACATCCTGAGGAAGTCCTTCTCCAGTGCCGGATGCCATTCAAATACATCTTTGATCCTGAGTTTGATCGTATGGCTCCTCTTTGAAATCACAATACATACGATCAGTTCCGTCACACGGGATATGACAGTCGCCATCGCAACGCCGCGCACGCCAAGTTTGAAAGCAAAGAGAAAAACGGCATTCAAAGCAACATTTATAAGGAGAGCCATCATTTCCACTGCGGTGCAGATTGCCACCCGTCCCGTACTGCGAAGCGCGGCAAGATACACCGCTGAAATGCCCCACACAAAAATACATCCGGCAAAAATACGCAGATACTGTACACCGTACATGATATATTCCGGATCATCTGTAAAGATCCGCATCATGGGTTCCGGAATGATAAGACAGGCCGCGGTCGTGATCACAGATATATATAAATTGAAGCGGAGTGCTATACCCTGTGCCTTTTCTATGCTCCTGACATCCTTTTTCCCCCAATACTGTGCTCCCATCATCGTCATGCCGCTTCCGACACCGAACAGGAACATAAAAATGATATTGGATGCCTTTGCCGCCACATTCACCCCGGCCATGTACTGCTGACCGTTTTCCACAGCGTTGACCATCACAACATCCGCCATATTCACTGCACTGTCCAGCAGAAGCTGTACCATGATGGGCAGAGTGATGGTGATGATCGTCTTATATAATGCTTTGTTTTTCACGTTTCTCATATAACATACCAAATTCTATTTTCTGTTTTAATTTAAGCAGAGATACCTTTTCTTCACTTCTGAACAAAGAAATTGCCCGATCCTGAGAAAGGGCAATTTCATAAAACTATATTCAGCTTATTTAACAACGATGGTATAGATGCGGCCTTTTACATAAATCTCCTTGACCACATTTTTGCCTTCCGTGGCCCTGAGCACTCCGTTTTCAGCCCATACTTTCTGTTTTACGCTGTCCTGCTCTTCTTCGCGGCCGATCTTCACAGTCGCCTTGACTTTCCCGTTGATCTGTACCGCGATCTCGATCTCATCCTCTCTGGCGAGATCCTCGCTGTACTGAGGCCAGGGCTCATAAGCGATCGTTCCGTCATGTCCGAGCTCCCGCCACATTTCTTCACCGATATGCGGGCAGATGCAGGAAAGCATCTTCACGAGTCCCTCTGCAAAATCTTTCGGGCAGTTGCCCTGCTTGTAGCATGCGTTCACGAAGATCATCATCTGACTTACCGCGGTATTGAAGCCGAGCTGTTCAAAGTCATTGGTGACTTTCTTTACAGTCTGATGATAAAGACGTGTGAGTTCTTCCCCGGCCTCTCCGGTAACCTTTTCAGGATCGGTAAAGAAGTTCCACACACGGTTCAGGAAACGGCGGCTTCCTTCGACTCCGGTCTTGCTCCAGGGCTTGCTCACTTCGAGGGGGCCCATGAACATTTCGTAGAGACGAAGTGTGTCAGCACCGAAATCACGCACGATATCACTGGGATTGACAACAAATTCAGGGAAGCGCTTGCCCATTTTGATGCCGTTCTCGCCGAGGATCATTCCCTGATGAACCAGTTTCTTGAAAGGCTCTTTCACAGGAGATAATCCCTTGTCATACAGATAACGGTTCCAGATGCGGCTGTACATCAGATGGCCTACGGCATGCTCCGGTCCGCCGATGTAAAGATCGACAGGCAGCCAATGCTTCAGCAATTCATAATTTGCAAATTCCTTCTCGTTATCGGGATCAATATAGCGCATATAATACCAGCTGGAACCGGCGCTGCCGGGCATGGTGCTGGTCTCGCGGCGGCCTTTCACACCGTTCCGGTCATATTTCACCCATTCCGTAGCATTCTCAAGAGGCGCTTTTCCGCCCTTGCTCTTATAATCCTCCAGTTCGGGAAGGATCAGCGGAAGCTCATCATCTGGTAGCACATAGATGCCGTCATCATCCGTATGCACAACAGGCACAGGCTCGCCCCAGTAACGCTGACGTGCAAAGATCCACTCACGGAAATGATAGTTCACGGTACGCTTTGCAACGCCCATCTTTTCCAGTTTCTGTGTGATGGCTTCTTTTGCTTCCTCCACCGTCATGCCGGTGAATTCTTCGCTGTTGATCAGTCTGCATCCTTTTCCGAGGTAATCGCCTTTTTCAAAGGCATGCCCGGAAATATCAACATGTCCCATCTTATCATTGCCTTCAATGACCTGAATGAGGGGAATGTTATGCACCTGTGCATATTCCCAGTCGCGCTGGTCATGGGCGGGAACAGCCATAACAGCGCCCGTGCCGTAACTGGCAAGAACAAAGTCGCCAATGAACAGATCCGCTTCTTTTCCGTTCACGGGATTGATGCACTTCACGCCTTCAAGACGGCATCCGGTCTTCCCCTTGTTCAGTTCAGTGCGGTCCATATCGCTCTTTTTGCCGGCTTCTTCGATATAGGCCTTCACTTCTTCCTGATTCTTGATGCGGGGCATCAGATCCTGAACCAGCTGTCCGTCCGGAGCAAGCACCATAAAGGTGATACCGTAGATTGTTTCAATGCAGGTGGTAAAGATGGAGAACTCTCCACCGCCCACGATGTTGAATTTTACTTCCACACCGGTGGATTTTCCGATCCAGTGGCGCTGCATATCCTTGGTCGATTCCGGCCAGTCGATTTCTTCCAGTCCCTCCAGTAGTTTTTCAGCAAAGGCGGGCTGGTCAATAACCCACTGCTTCATGTTCTTGCGAACAACAGGATAACCGCCGCGTTCGGACTTTCCATCGATCACCTCATCGTTAGAAAGAACGGTGCCCAGTTCTTCACACCAGTTGACGGGCATATCCACACACTTGGCATATCCGTCCAGATAGAGCTGCTTGAAGATCCACTGCGTCCAGTGATAGAACTTGGGATCGGAAGTAGCGAGCAGTTTGCTCCAGTCGTAATCAAAGCCAAGTTCTTTCAGCTGTTTGGAGAAAGTGGCAATATTATGCTGAGTAAATCCGTCCGGATGGTTTCCGGTGGAAATGGCATACTGCTCGGCAGGCAGACCGAAACTGTCATACCCCATGGGATGCAGCACATTATATCCCTGCATACGCTTCATGCGGCTCATGATATCGGTGGCTGTATATCCCTCCGGATGTCCAGCATGAAGGCCTACCCCTGAAGGATAAGGGAACATATCCAGGGCATAGAACTTCGGCTTGGAGAAATCCCAGACATCCGTCTTGAATGTCTCATGCTCTTCCCAGTATTTTTGCCATTTTGGCTCGATCTCTGACGGCTTGTACTCTTTCATAGCAATTCTCCTGTCGCGCCTGAGCGCCATAAACTCAACGCGTATATACCATATCAAAGGATCAGGCATATACTGATGGATAGGATATCACTTTTTTGTCTGTATATCAAGCAGATATGTCCGATTTATGGAAATAAAAAGCATATTTATTCGACCAGTTTCAATAATTCCGGGGGCAATTCACTGCTGATCTCAATCCTTTCGCCTGTAACAGGATGTATAAAGGACACATAACAACTGTGCAGCGAGAACCTGCCCGGCAGACCGGGATGCTCAGCTCCGTAGATATAATCCCCGGTGACCGGGCATGATATGGATGAAAGATGTACCCTTATCTGGTGTGTCCTCCCCGTTTCAAGCTTCAGTTCTATCAGAGAACGGACCTGTACTATAGATGTAGATGATTCATCCCCCTGCCGCTCGCAATCCTCTCTGTCTGCTGTTCGTATCACGCGGTAATGTGTCACGGAAGGTTTTCCTTCCGGGGATATATACCGTCTGTTGCTGCCGGGATCATTGCCTATCGGCGCGTCGATCACACCTTCTGCATTTTCCGGACAGCCGTCAGCAACCGCGAAATATCTTCTTACAAAGTCAGGGGAGTGCAGCTGTTTCTGCAGCAGATACTGGCAATGCGGATCCTTCGCGATGACAAGAAGCCCGCTTGTGCCTTTATCAAGGCGATTGACAGGACGGTATGTAAACTTCTCCGGACATCCGAGATACGCATAGACAGCATTTTCAAGTGTGTTTTCTTCCTTGCAGCAGGAGGATACCGTCGGCAGCGGTGCGGGTTTATCGATGACCATCAGGAACTGATCCTCATACATTATTTTAAGCGGAATATCGTAAGGCTTTATTCTGCAATCATCATCCGGAAATACGACCTTTATTACATCTCCCTCATGAACCGTGTCGCCGGTATGAACGCTCTTCCCGTTCAGGAAAAGACCGTTATTGAATTTGAGACTGCTAAGCCTTCCCGCTGCGATATGCATCCGGCTCCGGATCAGGCTGCCCGCTTTCATACCTTCTTCAGTTTTTGAAACTTTAAAACTGTAATCAGACATCTGAAACCTCCGGATAGTATTCTACAGAAACATGCTCAATTATTCAATATTTTATTATCTGGTGATGATCGTGCCTGACAGTTTTCTTCAAAAGAATTTACAATATTCTTTGTATAATATGGTAGGACATATTGACATTGTATAATATGGGATGTAAAATAATAAAAGAATACTTATCGGAGGTGTGTCATGGCTGATTCCCTGCTTTTCAAAGCGAAAGACTCCACTTCGACCATACCGGCAGTTCTGGTCGAGGCGGTACATAATCCGGATTCCCTCGCAGCCGCCAGCGGTGTTTATATTTCCGCCGCCGGAAGCGCCATGCTGCAAAGCGGGAAGCACGATATGTTTTCCTGTTCCGGCTGGCTCTGGTTTGCTGTTGAAAGCGGCAGTCTTGATTTCCACTGTGGAAACGATACCGTCAAAATGGCAATGGGCGAAAGCTGCATGCTTTCCGCCGGAAAGGTCAATCTATCCATCGATGTGACAAATGAAGCCCGACTGCTGTGGATGCAGATCGACGGTGCTCTCAGTGACGCGTTCATGCAGCGGATGGGTGCATTCACCAATGTGGCGATGAAACAGGGGGCTCTCCCCAGCCAGCTGAATATCGCGAAACACATCGTGCAGGCAGTCGTGCGTCTTTCTGTTGCCCAGGAAGCTTCTTCCGCGCAGCTTCAGCAGTTGCTGTGGGCCATGCTGGCCTCCCACAATGGACAGCCTGTCGCCATGGATGCTGTTATGAGTCACGAGATCGCCAAGGTCGTTGATACCATGCGCAAAAATCAGTATAAAGACAGTTTCTCTCTGGCTGATATGGCCGCGATCTCCCGTATGCCGGTGGAAACATTCCGCAAGCGCTTTGTGGCTGAAGTGGGAATGCCTCCTCAGAGTTATCAGCTGTACTGCAAGATGGAACGCGCGAAGGCACTTCTCAAGAGCGGATACACTGTCCGTCAGGCCGGCGTGGAAGTCGGCATGTCCGATCCATATCACTTCTCAAAGACCTTCAAGAATATCGTCGGTATGAGTCCCTCATCCTATACCAAGGCTGTGCTCAGATGACAAGGAAAGTATATACCGCCAAAGAAGCCCTGATGCTGAACGGTCTTCAGCTTGCATACATCGGCGACAGTGTACATCACCTTTATGTCAGAAGTGAATTGATTCGTATCCCTATGAGGGTACATGATCTTCATACAAAGGCCACTGAACAGGTCAATGCTGTGGCACAGGCAAAAAAACTGGCTGAGATAACACCTCTGCTTACTGAAGAGGAACTCTCCGTAGTCGCCCGCGGAAGAAACGCTCATCCGCATCATGCCGCTCCCAAATCCGCCGGTGTTGCTGATTATGCCAATGCAACAGGTTTTGAAGCACTGCTGGGATTCCTGTATCTTACTGCACAGGATGACAGGATCGGCCAACTACTACAAATTGCTCAGGAGGAAGACCATGCCGGAATGTAATCTTCATGTTATCATGCTTGCCCACACCCCTGATCCCGAAACGACCTGTGCACTTGCTGCACGCACCTGTTATTCCGCCCTCGATGCAGAAGGACTGCATGAGAAAGTCAGCACTACTGATCAGAGTAAATTCCTGAAAGGGATCGTAGCCAGCGGGCATTTATCTGTGCTTGAGCACGCCTCCTTTACCTTCTTTGCCGAAGGGGTGAGCCGCGCACTTCTGGCGCAGATCAGCCGCCACCGTATCGCCAGTTTCAGCGTGCAGAGTCAGCGCTACGTCAGTCTTGAGAAAGGGTTCGACTATATTATTCCTCCCCGGATCAAGGCGCTCGGAGAGGATGCTGTGGAAGAGTACAGCAATGAAATGGAACAGATGCACAGGTGGTACACCGCCTGGCAGGAGAAGCTTGGTGAAAACGCCAATGAAGATGCCCGCTTTGTTCTTCCCAATGCCTGCGAGACCCATATCACCTTCACCATGAACGCGCGGGAACTGCTGCACTTCTTCTCCCTTCGCTGCTGCAACCGCGCTCAGTGGGAGATCCGTGAACTGGCCACGGAAATGCTCCGTCTCTGCAAACAGGTAGCCCCTGTTATCTTTGAAAACGCCGGCCCCGGCTGTATAAGCGGAGCCTGTCCCGAGGGAAGCCGCAGCTGCGGAGAAGCAAAAGCCATGCGCGAAAAATTCGCTGCTCTTTGATCAACGAAACATAACAATTATAACTGATGTGAGGAAATAATTATGGCATTTTATCAGGACGCAAAACCCAAGAAGATGACCAGGCAGGATCATCTTCGCAGTATGAGCAAATTCGACAAGGAGGGCGAGCGTTTCCGCAAGTCCTTCGGACATCATGATGAGGATCAGGACGAAGACCGCCGCCCCGCGAAAGGCGGCAGCCGTCCTGCCTTTAGCGGTCATAACAGCAGCAGCCATGCTCCCCGATCCAATCAGACCGGCAGTGCAGGAAACAGGCCCGGCAGCCGTCCCGCTCCCAGGTCCTCCTCTTTCCGGGATGAACAGCGTCCCGAGCACAAGCCTCCCCGTGATGACAGTGTACGCAAGCCTTTGCCCCCCAGGGACGATTTCAGTTCTTTCGCTCATGTCGAGCCTGAAAATCTGCTCTCCGGACGCAATCCTATCCGCGAGGCTCTAAAAGCCGGGCGTGATATTGAAAAACTGCTTGTCGCGAAAGGCGAGCTCTCTGGCAGTGCCAAGGAGATCGTATCCATAGCCCGGGAGTCCGGCATTCCTGTGCAGATCGTTGAACGCTCCAGACTAGACGAGATCACCAGAAATCATCAGGGCATGCTGGCATTTGCTTCCGCATACCGCTACTCCACCGTTGAAGACATGCTCAATGAAGCCGCGGAAAAGAATGAGGATCCCTTCATTATCATACTGGACGGCATCACTGATCCGCAGAATCTGGGCGCGATCATCCGTTCCGCTGCCTGCGTGGGCGCTCACGGTGTGATCGTGCCGGAACGCCGCGCCGCGGGCCTGACGCCTGTCGCTGTCAAGGCAAGCGCCGGTGCTGTGGAAGTAGTAAAAGTCGCTCGCGTTACGAATATCACCAGAACGATCGAACAGCTGAAAGAGGCCGGCATCTGGCTGTATGCGGCAGATATGAGGGGAACCAGCTATTTGAAAACTGATTTCTCCGGCCCTGTCGCGCTGGTCATCGGCTCCGAAGGCGAAGGCGTCAGCCGTCTTGTCGCTGAGAACTGTGATCACATCGTATCTCTACCCATGAGCGGAAAGCTTGACAGTCTGAATGCTTCTGTCGCCGCCGGTGTACTGATGTATGCCGTGATGGCGCAGCGTTCCAAATAATTATCAGCCGAGGTAAGAATGACTGAATATTCTGATGAAGAATTGAAAACATCCTTTGCCGAATTCGAGGGAATGACTGACGAGGAGGCCGTTTCTGCCGCGCAGGCCGGCGAATCGAATGCTACGGAGTATCTTATGGACAAATACAAGAATTTTGTCCGTTCGAAAGCACGCAGTTATTTTCTGGTGGGTGCCGATCATGAGGATATCGTGCAGGAAGGTATGATCGGGCTGTATAAGGCGATCCGTGATTTCAGGCCTGATAAGCAGGCCTCATTCCACGCGTTTGCGGATCTGTGCATCAAGAGGCAGATCATTACAGCGATCAAGACCGCCACACGCCAGAAGCATATGCCCCTTAACAGTTATGTTTCACTGAACAAGCCGATCTATGATGAGGAAAGTGAAAGAACACTGCTGGATGTGATCGAAGGCAGAATCTCCAATCCGGAAGATCTGTATATCAGTCATGAAGATCTGGCCTGCATCCATAAGCAGATCGATGAACTGCTTTCTCCTTTCGAACAGCAGGTGCTGGATGCTTTTCTGGACGGAAAAAGCTATCAGGACATTGCCGTTATCCTTGGCCGGCATGTCAAAAGTGTTGACAACGCGCTGCAGCGTGTAAAGCGCAAACTGACAAAAGCGCTGGAGGAAAATCAATGATAAGGAAGCTGCTTTCCATATTGCTGATCTTTGCAGTTTGTATGCTTCTTGTTTCCTGCGGTCAAAACAGTGAAAAGGAAACCGGTGCACCAGATACTGCGTCCTCTGTCAGTAAAGAAAGCAGTACGCTCTCCACTGTTCTCGAAGAGCAGCGATCTCTCTTCAGCCGCATCACACGCCAGCTGGATCGGGCCGGCTGCAATAACATCGACTATGTGATCCCTGATGAGAAGCTGAGCGAAGCTGTACGCCACGCGAAGAACTGCCAGGTCACGCTGGAGGACGGATATTATCAGTTCGAGTATATCGAAAACGGCGATTTTTCCTACTCTTTATGGGGACAGGATGTACTGAGCGATGCCCCTTCATCCGCCCCGTCTGTCGATGATGACGGTAACGGTGCAATGGAAAGCGTTTCCGGTGACATGGTCTTCAGCGGCGGCGGTGCTATTTACAGGCGTTATTGTTACCGCATCGCTCAGGACGGTTCAAGCGGCAGTTCTGAAATGCAGTGTTATCTGAACGGCGAATTCAACGGTCACGAACGCTTTGACTGGTACATATCCGAAGGAAGTCTCCATTTTTCCGATGCCGCCCTGTCTCAGGAGACATGGGACAGTGATGATACAGGCTATACCTATGTCCTTGTTTTCGGCATGATATCTGAAAACACCTTGCAGCTTGTCGAAAGGAACGTTCATACGGCAGCAATGGATATTCCGCGTGAATATATCATGCCCGTTTCCGTTAATGAACGCCTGATCTCGTCAGCAAAAGACTATAATGTTTATCTTACTGTTGAAAACGGCATCGCAACAGAGCTTTATGATGGCAGGACGTATACTTACAAACTTGAATAAACACTTGAGGTGAACCATGCTGCTCTTTGATTCACATTGTCATCTGGATGATGAACGGTTCAATGAAGACCGTGATGATGTCATTCTTGATATATCGCGCAGCGGCCCTGCAAAATGCATGTGTGTGGGCAGCGATCTGGAAAGCAGCCGCCGCTGTATCGCTCTCAGCGAAAAATATGATTTTATTTATGCAGCCTGCGGCGTGCATCCGCATGAAGCAAAGGACGCACCGGAGGATTATCTCGTTCAGCTGGAAAGCCTGCTCTCGCACAAAAAAGTACATGCGCTCGGAGAGATCGGTCTTGATTACTACTACGACCTTTCCCCCAGAGATGTACAGAAAAAAGTAATGAATGAGCAGATCGATCTGGCTGTCCGTCTTGATGTGCCCGTGATCTTCCATATCAGAGACGCTCACGGAGATATGATCGACATCCTGCGGGCAAGAAAACAGCTTCCCAGGGGGATCATCCACTGCTTCTCCGGCAGTGCTGAAACTGCCGCAGAGTATTTGAGGATGGGATTCTATATTTCCTTCGCAGGTCCTGTCACTTTCAAGAAGGCGCCTCATCTGTGGGAAGCCGCGGCTGTTGTCCCTCTTGACAGACTGATGATCGAAACAGACAGCCCATACCTCGCGCCGGAACCCGTCAGAGGAAGACGCAACGATCCTCGGAATGTTAAATATGTTGCAGAAAAACTTGCCGCGCTCAAAGGGATCTCGCCTGATGAACTTGCTGGGATCACCTATAACAACGCGATGACGGTTTACAGTATATAACGGTCTGATCACAAAAGGCCGGAAGGAGCGATAAATGCCTAAACGCAAGAAATTGGAAACAGTTCTGCCTGTCATTCCCCTCCGGGGACTGATGGTTTTTCCTCATATGGTCCTGCATTTTGATGTCGGCCGTGAACGCAGCGTAGCCGCACTTGAAGCATGCATGCTGCAGGATCAGACGATATTCCTGGTAGCTCAGCGTGATATAGATACGGATGACCCCGGCATGGATGATCTCTACACCATGGGCACGATCGCCAAGATCAAGCAGGTGCTCAACATGCCCGGCGAAACACTTCGTGTCCTTGCAGAAGGCATTGAACGCGCGAAGATGCTGGATCTTGTCCGCGGTGATACTTTCAGTTTCGCGAATATTGCCGTTCTTCCCGGGGAAGATCAGACTTCTGACGAGATCGTTGTGCTCAGCCGCATGGTAAAGCAGAGTTTTGAGGACTTTATTCATAAAAGCGGACGTCTCTCCCCTGAGACGACCATGAACATCCTTGAAATCAGTCTGCCGGATAAACTGGCCGATGTAATGGGTGCCAATCTCCTTACGGAATTGGAAGACCGCCAGAAACTGCTGGAACAGGAAACTGTTGGAAAACGCCTTGAAATGCTGTACAACGTGTTGAACAAGGAAAGCCAGCTGGCGGAGATCGAAGCAAAGATCCAAGGTAAACTTCGGGAGTCTCTGGATAAGGGACAGAAGGATTATTATCTGCGCGAGCAGATCCGCGTTATTCAGGAGGAGTTGGGCGATACGGACTCCGCGGAACAGGATGAACTGAAAAAGAAAGCCGAACAGCTTCCTCTCAACGATGAGGCAAAGCAGAAGATCGATAAGGAACTGGAACGCCTTTCCCGTATGGCTCCCGGTTCTCCCGATATCACAGTCAGCCGCAACTGGATCGACTGGGTTCTGGATCTTCCCTGGGGTAAATATACCGAGGATGATCTGGATCTCACACGTGCGCGGAAGGTTCTGAATGAAGATCACTATGCAATGGAGCGTGTCAAGGAACGCATTATTGAATATATCGCGGTTCTGAATATGAAAAAGCGCACGACCGGAAATGATGCCATGAAAGGCCCTATTCTTTGCTTTGTAGGCCCTCCGGGCGTAGGTAAAACATCCATCGTCAAATCCATTGCCAAGGCCACAGGACGCAAATTTGTTCAAATGAGCCTTGGCGGCGTGCGTGACGAGGCTGAGATCAGAGGTCACCGCCGCACATATGTAGGCGCCATCCCCGGACGCATTATTTCCGGCATGAAACAGGCGGGAACCATGAATCCTCTCTTCCTGTTCGATGAGATCGACAAGATGAGCAGCGACTTCAAGGGGGATCCTGCCAGCGCCATGCTGGAGGTGCTGGATGGTGAGCAGAATTTTGCCTTCAGAGACCACTATCTTGATATTCCCTTTGACCTGAGCCGTGTCATGTTCGTGACTACCGCCAACAGCATGGAAACCATCCCCGCGCCGCTTCTGGACCGCATGGAAATCATTGAGGTGCCCAGTTATACTGAGGAAGAGAAGCTTCATATCGCTCAGCTGCATCTGCTGAAAAAGCAAACAGCCGAGCACGGTCTCCCCGCCCGCAGCGTCAGGCTTTCGGATGCTGTGATGAAGACACTGATCGAGAACTATACCCGTGAGGCCGGTGTGCGCACATTGAGCCGCACCATCGCCAAGGTCGTCCGCAAAGCTTCTGTCGACATGCTTGAAAAGGGGCAGAAAACCGTCACTGTCAGCAGGAAACTGCTCGAATCCTACCTTGGTGCTCCAAAGTATATCCGTGAAGATACAGAAAAACAGCCGATGACAGGCATCGTCAACGGTCTGGCATTCACTACCGTAGGCGGTGAGATCCTGCAGATCGAATGCACTGTTATGCCGGGCACAGGTCAGCTGCAGCTTACCGGTCAGCTTGGCGATGTAATGAAGGAATCTGCCCGTACAGCATATTCCTGGGCCAGAGCCCATCATGCGGAATACGGTATTCCTGAAGATTTCTATAAAAACAGTGATGTGCACATCCATGTGCCTGAAGGCGCGGTTCCCAAGGACGGCCCCTCTGCCGGTGTCACCATGACCTGCGCGATCGTCTCCGCCCTTTCCGGCCGGAAAGTAAGGCAGGATTTTGCCATGACAGGTGAGGTGACGCTTCGCGGACGCGTACTGCCCATCGGTGCCTTGAAGGAGAAGCTTCTGGCTGCCTACCGCGCAGGCATCCGGGAAATCCTTATCCCGCTTGAAAACAAAAAGGATCTGGAAGATATTCCCGCCCATGTCCTTTCCTGCTTCAGGATCCATACTGTAACAGATGTCAAAGAAAATCTGGATGCAGTACTGCTTCCTGCCGAAAACTGACATACCACTCGTTCGAGGATATTATGGAGATCAAATCAGCAGAATTCCTGACAAGTTACAGCGAATACAGAACGCCCCCCAAGAAACTGCCGCAGATCGCCGTGGCAGGCAAAAGTAATGTGGGAAAATCCTCCCTCATCAACTGTCTGTGCCGCAGAAAGGGACTGGCGAAAGTCGGCGCCACTCCCGGCAAAACGAGGCTCATCAATCTCTTTCTTCTGAACGGGGATTTTTACCTGACAGACCTGCCCGGATACGGTTTTGCAAAAGTGGAGAAATCAGAGATCCTTCGCTGGGGAAAGATG
>PITV01000043.1 GCA_017577285.1 Clostridiales bacterium | reverse complement strand
GTTCTGCAAGGCCGAGATCCAGGCCGCCGAGGAAATGGGCACCGATCCCTACATCCTGATGAACGAAGAAGCGGATCAGAGCCCCATCGGCGCCAACCGTCTCATCTTCCTGCCCTACCTGATGGGCGAGCGCAGCCCGCTGCTGGATCCCAACGCCCGCGGCGCTTTCATCGGCCTTTCCGCCATGCACACCCGCAGAGATCTGCTGCGCGCCGTGATGGAAGGCGTTACCTACAGCCAGCGTCAGAACCTGGACGTGCTGGACGGCATGCATGTGCTGCCCCAGAGCATCTTCGCCTGCGGCGGCGGTGCCAAGAGCCCCTTCTGGCGCCAGATGATGGCCGATACCTTCCATATGCCCGTCAAGACCGTAAAGAACACCGAAGGCCCCGCTCTGGGCGCCGCCATCCTGGCCGGTGTCGCCTGCGGGCTGTATGACACCATCCCCGAGGCTGCCGAGGCCATGATCCGCGAAAAGGACGCCATGCTGCCCGATGCGGACCGCGGAGCAAAGTATGACAAGGTATACAGCATCTACAAGGGGCTGTATCCGCAGCTGAAGGAAAGCTACGCCGAGCTGGCTGATCTGGATAACTGATAAAACTGATATAAAGGAGAGCATCACATGGAGATCATTTCTGTATTTGACAAGCGTTTCGCTCCCTACGGCCGCGTGATCGAGGGCTATGACACCGCCGCCCTGCTGGCCGCTCTGAAGAAGACCGAACTGCCCGAGGGCGTTGCCTATGTGCCCCGCGTACAGAGCCTGCATGACGCCGCCGGCGCCGAGGACATCATGACCGCTGTCTACGGCGGCATGCCCTTCGAGATCGGCTACTGCAACGGCCACAACACCAAGCTGAACTGCCTGGAGTATCACCGCGACAGCGAGATCAACATGGGCACTGAGGATTTCATCCTGCTCATCGCGAAGCAGGGCGAGATCGAGGACGGCAAGCTGGATACCGCGAAGGTCAAGGCCTTCAAGGTCCCCGCCGGCGTCATGGTGGAAGTTTACGGCACCACCCTGCACTATGCCCCCTGCCATGCCGACCCCGCCAAGGGCTTCCAGGTCATGGTCGTTCTGCCTGACGGCACCAACACCGATTACCGCCCCGCCTGCAAGGCCAACATCATGGACAGCCAGCTGTGGGCCCGCAACAAGTGGCTCATCGCTCATCCCGAAAGCGATGAAGCGAAGCAGGGCGCCTATATAGGCCTCACCGGCATCAATATCGACATCGCCGCCGATCTGTGATCCCGGCTTTTCCCGCAGTACCCCTTGATATCAGAATGATATCTGAAAATACACATTAACGAAAAGGAGAATCACCATGTTCAACAACATCCCCGATGTAAAGCTGGGCATCATCGCCGTCAGCCGTGACTGCTTCCCCATCGCTCTGTCCGAGCAGCGCCGCAAGAACATCGTAAAGGCCTTCGGCAAGGGTCTGTACGAGTGCCCCGTTACCGTTGAAAACGAAAAGGACGCTCAGGCCGCCGTTGAAAACGTGAAGAAGAAGGGCTGCAACGCTCTGGTCGTCTTCCTGGGCAACTTCGGCCCCGAAACTCCCGAAACCCTGATCGCCAAGTTCTTTGACGGCCCCTGCATGTTCGTAGCGGCTGCCGAAGGCGACGGTGACATGATCAACGGCCGCGGCGACGCTTACTGCGGCATGCTGAACTGCTCCTACAACCTGGGCATGCGTCATCTGAAGGGCTACATTCCCGAGTACCCCGTGGGAACCGCCAAGGAATGCGCTCAGATGATCAAGGAATTCATTCCCATCGCCCGCGCCATCATCGGTATCAAGAGCCTGAAGATCATCACCTTCGGTGCCCGTCCCCAGGATTTCTTCGCCTGCAACGCCCCCATCAAGGGTCTGTACGAGATCGGTGTTGAAATCGAAGAGAACAGCGAGCTGGATCTGCTGGTCGCCTACAAGGCCCATGCCAACGATCCCCGCATCCCCGACATCTGCAAGGAAATGGCCGCCGAAATGGGCGAAGGCAAGTACTATGAGGATCTGAACGCCCGCATGGCGCAGTTCGAACTCACCCTGCTCGACTGGGCTGAGCAGCACAAGGGAAGCCGCCAGTATGTGGCCTTCGCCGACAAGTGCTGGCCCGCCTTCCCCAGCCAGTTCGGTTTCGAGCCCTGCTATGTGAACAGCCGTCTGGCTGCCCGCGGCATCCCCGTAGCCTGCGAAGTGGATATCTACGGCGCTCTGTCCGAATACATCGGCGCCTGCGTTTCCGCCGATGCCGTCACCCTGCTGGATATCAACAACTCCGTGCCCGCCTACATCTATGACAAGGACATCAAGGGCACCTACAACTATGACATCACCGATACCTTCATGGGCTTCCACTGCGGCAATACTCCCCAGTGCAAGATGTGCGCGGACCGTGCCGTCAAGTATCAGCTGATCCAGCACCGTGTTCTGGAGCCCGCCGGTTCCGAGCCCGACATCAGCCGCGGCACCCTCGAAGGCGACATCGCCGCTTCCCCCATCACCTTCTACCGTCTGCAGTGCGACAGCGAAGGCGAACTGCGCAGCTACATCGCTCAGGGCGAGGTGCTGGATGTAAGGACCCAGTCCTTCGGCGGCATCGGCGTATTCGCCATTCCCGAAATGGGCCGCTTCTACCGTCACGTTCTGGTGCAGAAGAGATATCCGCATCACGGCGCTGTGGCCTTCGGTCACTACGGAAAGGCTCTGTTCGAAGTGTTCAAGTATCTGGGCGTCAAGGACATCGCTTACAATCAGCCCAAGTCCCTGCCCTATGCCACCGAGAATCCCTTCTGATCCAAGGTGCTGTAAGGCAAGTTAAAAGAACCCCCGGGGCAGAAATGCTCCGGGGGTTCTTCTTTTTATTCACAAATATTCACGGTATTTTGATTCAGTTTCTCCGCACGCCTGTTCAGTCTCTGGCAGACGGTGCCTTTCTGTTCTTCAGCCTGCTCACCCACCGGTCACCCTTTTTGTAGGCAAACAGTTCGCAGACGCAGAACACGCCAAAGTAAATGATCAATGCCGACAGCGCGATCGCAGGATAGCGCATCCAGGGAAGACTGTCAAAGGGGGAATGACTGATGAACATGGCGTTCACATTCCAGGCCATATCCGCCCCGCCCAGCACGGTCAGCAGCAGCTGGCAGTACAGCCCCAGCAGGAACATCATGATAACGCATGCAAGGATATGCAGGAGGTTCTTCGGCAGATTGATCTTCACATATCCCAGCACAGGCAGAAGCAGCACATTGAACAGCATGAAGGCGTGGGCCGCCGTGCCCTTGGTGACATCATAATCCAGCAGAGTGGGATTGTTGATGAAATCGATATTGGCAAACATACCGAACACGCAGGCCACGATACCGAACCAGAAGATATAGTCAGCCAGGAAGCGTCCCAGGACGCCGTCCTTTTTCCTGAGACAGCCGAAGATCAGACAGCACCACATCACCGCGTTGCACGGATAGATGGGCAGCACCAGATTGGGATTGCAGATCAGGTACTCCATCACTTTCCCGTCGCTCAGGGCGTGATACAGCAGAGAACTGTAATGACAGGCGATGGTCAGCAGCGCCGCGGTCAGCAGCAGCCGGTCCCGTCCCCGCTGTGTATGAACTTTCTTTTTGCAAAGGATAAGCGTGCCTGTGATGATCACGATCAGGCACGCGTTAAAAATGAACAGCTGCAGCAAACCGGTGTCTCCCTCTCCTGTCATTCACATTCTCTCAGATCAAAGGCGGCGGCTCTCGCCATGCGGTTCATGACCGCCAGCGCCTCGCCCTTCAGTTCCCAGCCCTCGGCAAGGATGCGGTCAAAGCCCTCTTCATCCATCTGACGCAGCAGGGAAAAGAGCAGATGCGCACTCTCCATGGCATCTTTCCCGGCGGGGCGCACATTCATTCCGGCATAGTATTTCAGATGATCCTCATGGCTCAGGATGCAGGTGTTCTCCCGCAGAGGATATTCCTTCAGGATCGCCTCCCGCACCTTTTCCGCGCTGCCCAGGTACACCGTCATGGTGCCCTTCGGGGCGTAATGCCTGTGCTTCATTCCGGGGCTGGGCGCCGCCTCACCCTCCTTCAGGGGACGCATGACGCTGTCCGCCACGGTGCAGTTTCCGGCGACCGCCGCCACCATTTCAGGCGTTACGGCACCGGGACGGAACACCACAGGCACATCTTTGGATACATCCAGCACGGTGCTTTCCACGCCCACGCGGCAGTCTCCCCCGTCCAGGATCATTTCGACGCGGCCGTTCATGTCCTCAT
The DNA here is from genome assembly GCA_017577285.1 of Clostridiales bacterium. Lineage (GTDB taxonomy): Bacteria > Bacillota > Clostridia > Christensenellales > Aristaeellaceae > ZC3RG03. Next base: position 10,015 of record PITV01000043.1, on the reverse strand, counting down.
ATACATGCTGTGCCGTGGTGGGTGAAGGCCTTCCGCTGAGGTTGGCGCTGGGGGCGGCAATGGGAGCACCGCTTTCCCGGATCAGGGCAAGCGCCGCCGGATGATCCGGCATGCGGACACCCACCGTAGGGAGCCCCGCGGTGGTCACCTCCGGAACGCATTCCTTTTTGGGCAGCAGCAGCGTCAGCGGCCCCGGCCAGAAGGTGTCCATCAGCTTTTTTGCTGTCTCCGATACAAAGCACACCCTGTCCACCATTTCCCGGTCGCACACATGCACGATCAGCGGATTATCCGCGGGACGCCCCTTGGCGGCAAAGATATTCCGCACCGCCTCTTCATTCATGGCATCGGCACCCAGACCGTACACCGTTTCGGTGGGAAAGGCCACCAGTCCGCCGGCGCGGATGATCTCTCCGGCCTCTGTGATATTCGCTTCAGTCGCGGCTGCCAGTTTTGTGATCATGGTCATATCTTCTCTCATTGCAAGTCATTATCAGTCTTTTACGAAGCGGCGGTCGAACACGATCTCCACCGATCCGCTTTCCTTTTTATCGCCGAACACGTCCCGGCCATCCCGGATGAAACGGCGGATGACGATGGTGTCATCATCGGGCGTCTCAACGGCAAGGTCGCCCGTCTGCAGGATATCGCTGTTCAGCCGGTCGTTCAGCAGCTGCCTCACCCTGGAGCGCAGCTGCTCATTTCCGCCGTCCCACTCATAGGTGCCCCTGCAGAAGGGATCGGGGGCGCCCTGCATGCCGATCTCATCCCCGTAGTAAATGCAGGGGATGCCGGGCAGCGCGCACAGGATCCTGAGCATCATCAGATACCGTTTCTCGCCCAGCCGGTATTCCTCATCCGTCAGCTGCAATCCGCGGCGCTGAGCGTAGGGCACATCCTCAAAGGTGCGGCCCGCCAGACAGTTGACCGCACGCGCCCGGTCATGGCTCCCGGCCAGATTCATCAGGCTGTAATAGAAGGGCTTCGGGTAATTCTCCCGCTGGCTCAGGATGAGCCTTGCCAGCGCGAAAGCGCTGATCCGGAAGGTGAGAAAATCCATCACGGCTTCCCGGAGCGGATAATTCATCACGCTGTCCAGGGTATCGCCGGCACAGTAGCAGCGCATCTCGCCGTATGCCACCTTGTGGCTGGCGTCCTCCCACACCTCGCCCAGCACCACGCTGTCGGGGTTTTCCTTCTTGGCAGCTGCGCGGAGCTTCCGCAGAAAATCCATGGGCAGCTCATCCGCCACATCCAGCCGCCAGCCGGAAGTGCCGGCGCGGATCCACTTGCGCACGATGCCGTTCGGGGCAAACATGAATTTCTGATAACTCTCATCATTCTTGTTCACCTCGGGCAGGGTGGTGAATCCCCACCAGCAGCGGTATTTTTCGGGATAATGCTCAAAGGTGAACCAGTTGTAATACTTTGATCTCTGTCCCTGCCAGGCGCCGAGTGAGCGGTAGGTGCCGTAGCGGTTGAAGTAAACGCTGTCATCGCCCGTATGGCTGAAAACGCCGTCCAGCATCACGCTCATGCCCAGTTCCTTCGCCCTGCGGCACAGGCTCTCCATATCCTCATTGGTGCCCAGGATGGGATCGATCTTCGTATAATCCGCCGTATCATAGCGGTGATTACTGCGGGCCTTGAAGACGGGATTGAGATAGACCACCGTCACCCCCATATCCTTCAGGTACGGCAGTTTCTCCTCAATGCCCTTCAGCGTGCCGCCGAAGAAATCCCGGGCCGCGTTATCATGGTTCTGCTCATCGGGGATCAGCACAGGCTGCTCATTCCAGTTTTCGTGGATATAGACATCCTTCCGGTCCGTTTCCGGCATCTTCGTTCTGTAAAAGCGGTCGGGGAATATCTGATACATCACACCGTGGCGCAGGAAGTGCGGCGTGTCGTAGGCGGGATCATACACGGTGATCTGATAGCCTCTCGGCTGCCAGCGGGTCATCTCCCCGGCGCCGCCCAGCATGGCATGGTTGTTTCCATAGTACACCACATCGCCCTCATTGTTCTCCGCCTTGAAATCATACCAGCAGAGGATGGGGATCTCCGGCATGGTGAGGGTATATTCATATATCTCGTTCCCGGTATACTCCATCAGGAAGTAAAACTCGCTTCCGTTATAGAAACGCAAATACACCCGGTCGGCGCCGAACACCCGGATGCGGATGACGGTCTTTCCGTTGCAGGGCAGCGCCCCGCCGGGAGAGCGATATCGGATATCGTGGGAATCGTGATAAAGCTGCATGCCATTTCTCCGGAAAAAGTTTTACGGCTTATTATACCGCGCGGCGTCCTGAATGGCAAGAATAGCGGTTTTCTTTTTTGACAAATCGTGATATAATATGCCCGAGAAAGCAAAAAGGAGGCTGCATATTATGAAGAAACTGATCCGGGCCACCGCCCTTCTGATCGCGGTCCTGATGCCCCTGTGCGCCGTCGCGGAGGAGCTTTACCTTCCCTCCATGGCTGAAGCGGGAAGCTCCGGCTACAACAATACCTATCTGGGCTATTCACTGCAGATCCCGTCCTACCTTTCCTTCCTGGGCGAGGATTTTGCCGCCGAGAACACCGCCTATATCAATGAGAACAACGGCGAAGATGACGACTGGGTATATGATGTGCACTACTGGGCAGCCTTCATCACCGAAAAGGACTATATGCTGTTTGGAGTTCAGCTGAAGGAATGCACCTATGATTCCTTCGAGACCGAAGTGGCCATGGCGCCCCAGTACGCGGCCATTTCCAACGCCCAGCTGCAGGCCGCCGGTTCTGACAGCGTGGTCGCCCAGCTGCATGACGGCATCCTGCGCGACACCCCCATGGGGCCGATGCTGGAAACCGCCTATACCCGCACCTATACAGACTCTGAAGGGAACGAGGCGAAGGAGACCGTGGTGTACTACGATTTCTACTACAACACCATCGAATACTGCTTCGTGATGGAAGTTCCGGATGGATATTTCACCTATGAAAGCATCCAGGCCCTTCTGGATGAAATGATGCAGACCGTTAATGTCGAGCTGGTGCTGGGTGCCGCCTGACGGAACCCGTTTTCTCTGCGGATCATCAGCAGAGCCGGAAATAAAGCGCTCCGGTAAAGATCAGGCCGCGGCATATGCCGCGGCTTTTTCATGCCCGCGATGCGCGCCTGTCCGCCGCGCGTTCCGCTGGACTATCAATAAATGCACAATGTAAATGAACATACAAAAGGACCCTGCCCCGGAAAGGAGCAGGGTCCCTGTTATTCTTAGTAAGCTTCGCGCAGTTCGATGTTCTTGTAGCGCTTCAGGCCGGTACCGGCGGGGATCAGCTTGCCGATGATGACATTCTCCTTGAGGCCCAGCAGCGGATCGCTCTTGCCCTTGATGGCGGCTTCGGTCAGCACGCGGGTGGTCTCCTGGAAGGAGGCGGCGGAGAGGAAGGAATCTGTCGCCAGAGCGGCCTTTGTGATACCCAGCAGGATACGCTTGGCCACGGCGGGACGTCCGCCTTCCATGATGGTCTTTTCATTGGCGGATTCAAACTGCATGATGTCCACCAGGCTGCCGGGGAGCAGATCGGTATCACCGCTGTCTTCCACGCGTACCTTGCGCAGCATCTGACGGATGATGACTTCGATGTGCTTATCGCTGATACGCACGCCCTGGCTGTAGTACACGGCCAGAACTTCCTTCAGCAGATACTCCTGAACGGCCTTGACACCCAGGATGCGGAGCAGGTCATGGGGATTGATGCTGCCCTCAACGAGGGGATCACCGGCATCCACATGAGCACCGTCTTCCACCAGCAGGCGGGCGCCGTAGTGGATCTGATAGTTCTTCTTCTCGCCCGGATCATCATCGGAGGTGATGACGATCTCGCGCTTCTTCTTGGTTTCGGAGAAGGATACCTTGCCGCTGATCTCGGCCAGCACAGCCTCATGCTTGGGCTTGCGGGCTTCAAACAGCTCTTCTACACGGGGAAGACCCTGTGTGATATCCTCAACGTTGGCAACGCCGCCGGAGTGGAAGTTACGCATGGTCAGCTGAGTACCGGGTTCACCGATGGCCTGAGCGGCAATGATGCCGACGGCTTCACCGATATCCACGTTTCCGCCGTGGGCCATGTTCTGGCCGTAGCAGCGGGCGCAAACACCGTTGGTGCTGCGGCAGGTCAGTACGCTGCGGACCTGCATCTTCGTGATGCCGGCATCCCTGATCTTCTTGGCCTTTTCGATATCGATCATCTCGTTGACAGCAACGAGCAGTTCACCGGTAACGGGATGGTACACATCCTCGGCGCTGTAGCGGCCGCGCACGCGGTCATCGATGCCCTCGACTTCGCCGATGGCTTCAACGGTGATGCCGCGCACCTTTTCGCCGCGGTTCTCGAAGCAGTCGGTCTCGCGAACGATGCAGGCGTGGGAGACATCCACCAGACGGCGGGTCAGGTAACCAGAGTCGGCGGTACGCAGAGCGGTATCAGCCAGAGACTTGCGGCTGCCGTGAGAGGACATGAAGAATTCCAGTACATCCAGACCGTCGCGGAAGTTCGCGCGGATAGGCAGCTCGATGGTCTTTCCGGAAGGAGAAGCCATCAGGCCGCGCATACCGGCCAGCTGAGATACCTGAGCGGCACTACCACGGGCTCCGGAACCGGTCATCATGCTGATGGGGTTGAAGGGAGGCAGCACTTCCATAACGCGCTTCTTCAGGCGGTTGGTGGTGTCATTCCACAGATCGATGACCATGCGGTAACGCTCGTCATCGGTGATCAGACCGCGGCGGTAACGCTTCATGATCCTGGCGACTTCCTCGTCCGCTTCGCTCAGCCAGATCTGCTTCTCATCGGGAACGATGATATCGCTGACAGATACGGTGATGGCGCCGCGGGTGGAGTAGGAATAACCCAGATGCTTGATATTGTCCAGTACTTCGGCGGTCTTGGAGGCGCCGTGCTTGTGGAAGCACTTCTCCACGATCTTGCCCAGAGTGGACTTGACGACCTTCTGGTCGATCTCCAGCTTGAACATATCATCCAGGCACTCACGCTTCTGGAATCCCAGATCCTGGGGAACGACCTCGTTGAAGATCAGCTTGCCCAGCGTGGTGTCGATGATGCGGCTGGCGGTCTCTCCGCCGAAGCTGCGCTCGACGCGCACCTTGATGGGAGACTGCAGGGTGATCTCATGGCACTGATAGGCCATGATGGCTTCAGCCTGATCACAGAACACGCGGCCGGCGCCCTTGGCGTCCTCGCGAACGATGGACAGATAGTGGCAGCCGATGACCATGTCCTGAGTGGGGCTGATAACAGGCATACCGTCCTGAGGCTTCATGATGTTGTTGGCGCACAGCATCAGGAAACGGGCTTCAGCCTGAGCTTCCATGGAAAGGGGTACGTGCACAGCCATCTGGTCTCCGTCGAAGTCGGCGTTGTAGGCGGTGCAGGCCAGGGGATGCAGCTTGATGGCCTTGCCTTCCACCAGCACGGGCTCAAAGGCCTGGATACCCAGACGGTGCAGGGTGGGAGCACGGTTCAGAAGGACGGGATGCTCCTTGATGACATTCTCCAGCACATCCCACACTTCGGGCTTGAGCTTTTCAACGGCGCGCTTGGCGGCCTTCACATTGTGGGCCTGCTTGTTGGCGACCAGACGTTCCATGACAAAGGGCTTGAACAGCTCCAGCGCCATCTCCTTGGGCAGACCGCACTGATACAGCTTCAGTTCGGGGCCTACGACGATAACGGAACGGCCGGAATAGTCGACGCGCTTGCCCAGCAGGTTCTGACGGAAACGTCCCTGCTTGCCGCGCAGCAGATCGGACAGAGACTTCAGGGCGCGGTTGCCGGGGCCGGTCACGGCGCGGCCTCTGCGGCCGTTATCGATCAGGGCGTCAACAGCTTCCTGCAGCATGCGCTTTTCGTTGCGCACGATGATATCAGGGGTGCCCAGTTCCAGCATCCTCTTCAGACGGTTGTTGCGGTTGATGACACGGCGATACAGATCATTCAGATCGCTGGTGGCAAAACGGCCGCCGTCCAGCTGCACCATGGGGCGCAGATCGGGAGGAATGACGGGAACGATGGTCATGATCATCCATTCGGGCTTGTTCTTGGACAGACGGAAAGCTTCCACGACTTCCAGACGCTTGATGGCGTGGGCGCGCTTCTGGCCTTCGGTCTCCTTGTCGCGTTCCTTTTCGATCAGCTCGGCGATCTCCTTCTTCAGGGAAACGGACAGGGCTTCCAGGTCCAGCTTCAGCAGCATTTCCCTGACCGCCTCGGCACCCATGCCGGCCTTGAAGGAGCCGCGCTCCTCCTCGGGCAGGGCCATGATGGCGCGGTACTTGCTGTCGGTCAGCAGATCGTTCTCGGCGACCTTGGTGAACTCGGAATTACCGGCATCCAGCACGATGTAGTTGGCAAAGTACAGCACCTTTTCCAGCGCGCGGGGGCTGACATCCAGCAGCATGCCCATGCGGGAAGGGATGCCCTTGAAATACCAGATATGAGATACGGGGGCGGCCAGCTCGATGTGGCCCATGCGCTCACGGCGCACCTTCGCGCGGGTGATCTGCACGCCGCACTTGTCGCACACCTTTTCCTTGTCGCGGAACTTGATGCGCTTGTATTTACCGCAGTTGCACTCCCAGTCCTTGGTGGGCCCGAAAATACGCTCGCAGAACAGGCCGTCGCGTTCGGGCTTCAGGGTGCGGTAGTTGATGGTTTCGGGTTTGGTTACTTCACCATGGCTCCAGGCGAGGATCTGCTCGGGTGACGCCATGCCGATCTGTATAGAATCCAGATTGGTCAGTTCAAACATGTATTGCACTCCCTCCGGACAACACTTCATGTAGTTGGTAGCATCGGGATATGATCCCCTGCAGTTGCTTACTCTTCATCATCCAGACCGATCTCGTCCAGCGATTCATCATCCAGATCGCCCAGACCGTCAAGATCACCGAAATCGTCGTCCAGATCCTCGAGATCATCGTCTTCGATATCATCGTTCTCGTCATCGGGCAGAGGCTCTTCGTCTCCGTCTTCATTGTTGAGAACGAGAGGCTCACGGCCGCCGGGCAGGGCGCCGGTATCCTCATCGTCTTCATCATCCAGTTCCTTGATCTCGATCTCGTTCTTGTTCTCATCCAGCACGCGGATGTCCAGAGCGAGGGACTGCAGTTCCTTGATGAGGACCTTGAAGGATTCAGGCACACCGGGAGCGGGGATATTCTGTCCCTTGACGATGGCTTCGTAGGTTTTTACACGGCCGACCACGTCGTCGGATTTGACAGTCAGGATCTCCTGCAGGGTATTGGCGGCGCCGTAAGCTTCCAGCGCCCACACTTCCATTTCGCCGAAACGCTGTCCGCCGAACTGGGCCTTGCCGCCCAGAGGCTGCTGCGTTACCAGGCTGTAGGGGCCGGTGGAGCGGGCATGCATCTTGTCGTCGACCAGATGGTGCAGTTTCAGGAAGTACATATAGCCCACGGTCACGGGGTTCTCGAACTCGTCACCGGTGCGGCCGTCGCGCAGGACGGTCTTTCCGTCTGTACGCAGGCCGGCCTTGCTCAGGCACTCTTCGATGTCTTCCATGGTGGCTCCGTCAAAGACGGGAGTGGCGATCTTCCAGCCCAGGGTCTTGGCGGCAATGCCCAGATGCACTTCCAGCACCTGACCGATGTTCATACGGCTGGGAACGCCCAGAGGATTCAGAACGATCTCCAGCGGAGTGCCGTCGGGCAGGAAAGGCATATCCTCTTCGCGGAGGATACGGCTCACGACGCCCTTGTTTCCGTGACGGCCGGACATCTTGTCGCCCACGGAGATCTTGCGCTTCTGAGCGATATAAACGCGTACCATCTGGTTGACGCCGGGAGAAAGCTCATCCTTGTTTTCGCGGGTGAAGATCTTCACGTCCACAACGATGCCGCCCTCGCCGTGAGGCACCTTCAGGCTGGTATCACGCACTTCACGGGCCTTTTCACCGAAGATGGCGCGCAGAAGTCTTTCTTCAGCGGTCAGCTCGGTCTCGCCCTTGGGAGTAACTTTACCCACCAGGATATCGCCGCTGCGGACCTCGGCGCCGATGCGGATGATACCGTATTCATCCAGATCCTTCACGGCGTCATCGCCCACGTTGGGGATATCACGGGTGATCTCTTCGGGGCCCAGTTTGGTCTCGCGGGCCTCGGTCTCGAATTCCTCGATGTGAATGGAAGTGTACTTATCTTCCTTCACCAGTTTTTCGCTGATCAGAACAGCGTCTTCGTAGTTGTAGCCTTCCCAGGTCATGAAGCCGATCAGCACATTGCGGCCCAGGCCGATCTCGCCGTTTTCGGTGGAAGGACCGTCGGCCAGCAGATCGCCCACTTCAACATACTCGCCCACATTTACGCGGGGATGCTGGTTGATGCAGGTTCCCTGGTTGGAGCGTGCAAACTTGGTGAGACGGTAGGAATGCTTTTCGCCCAGCTCATCCTTGATGACCACTTCATCAGCGCTGACGCTTTCCACAACGCCGGCATGCTTGGAGAGCAGCACGACGCCGCTGTCATGGGCGGCCTTGTATTCCATACCGGTGCCGACGATAGGAGATTCGGGCACCAGAAGAGGAACGGCCTGACGCTGCATGTTGGAGCCCATCAGAGCGCGGTTGGCGTCATCATGCTCCAGGAAGGGGATCATGGCGGTGGCAACGGATACCATCTGCTTGGGGCTTACGTCGATATAGTCCACCTGGTTGGCGGGAATGGAGATGATCTCATCATGCCAGCGGACCTTGATGTTGTCGTTGATGAATACGCCGTTCTCATCCACGGGTTCCTTCGCCATGCCCACCTTGTACTTGTCTTCCTCATCGGCGGTCATGTAGGAGATGATATCGGTCACCTTGCGGTTTTCCTTGTCCACCTTGCGGTAGGGAGCCTCGATGAAGCCGTATTCATTGATGCGGGCGTAGCTGGCCAGAGAGCCGATCAGACCGATGTTGGGACCTTCAGGCGTCTCAATGGGGCAGATACGGGAATAGTGGGAATAGTGCACGTCGCGGACTTCCATGCTGGCGCGGTCGCGGTTCAGACCGCCGGGGCCCAGCGCGGAAAGACGGCGCTTGTGGGTCAGTTCGGCCAGGGGGTTGGGCTGGTCCATGAACTGGCTCAGCTGGCTGCTGCCGAAGAATTCCTTGATGGCGGCAGACACGGGACGGATATTGATCAGATCGGAAGGCTTCACATCGTTGGTATCCTGGATGGCCATGCGCTCACGCACGACGCGCTCCAGACGGCTCATGCCGATGCGGACCTGGTTCTGCAGCAGTTCACCGACGCTGCGCAGACGGCGGTTGCCCAGATGATCGATATCATCGGTCACGCCGATGCCGTAGTTCAGGCCCAGCAGATAGCTGACAGAAGCGGAGATATCATCGATGATGATGTGCTTGGGGCACAGGTTGGCGGCATTCTGACGCAGGATCTGCTTCAGTTCATCCTCATCCTTACCTTCGCACTCCTTGAGGAGGGCCTGGAAGGTGGGGAAATGCACATACTCGTTGATACCGGCGGATTTGGGATCGAAAGGCAGATAACCGGAAGCATCCACGCTGTTGTTGCCCAGCACCTTATGCTCCTTCTCATCATTGCCGTAGATCCATACTTCGTTGATGCCGGCGTTCTGGATGGTCTTCGCCAGTTCCTCGCTGATGAATTCATCCTTGGCGGCCAGCACTTCGCCGGTCACGGGGCTGACGACATCGCGGGCGGCGGTCATGCCGGCGATACGGGCGCTGACGCCCAGCTTCTTGTTATACTTATAGCGGCCCACACGCATCAGATCGTAGCGCTTGTTGTCAAAGAACAGGCTGCGGAGCAGATTGCGGGCGCCGTCTTCCGTGGGAGGCTCACCGGGCTTCTGGCGCTTGTAGATCTCCAGAAGAGCCTGGACCTCGGACTTGGTGGAATCGGCATTGCGGATGGTGGTATCCAGACGCTCATCCTCGCCCAGCAGGGTCATGATC
>PITV01000042.1 GCA_017577285.1 Clostridiales bacterium | reverse complement strand
GCGCTGCAAGGCCCCGGAAGGGGTCGCCGTTCACGGAGTGGATACCGTGGCGCAGGCCATGGCGCTGCTGGATCTGTACAGAAGATGAACCGGATGAAGGACAGGTGCTGAAATATACGGAATAGATGAACGGAGGCGGAGATGCCTCCGTTTTTGTAAACTCCGCGCCGCATGCCACTATGTTTTGCGTTTTTCGTTGACGCCCACCACAATGTGTGGTATGATTTATCAGTAAAAATGGGCGATTTTCCGCCTTTTTACCCATGATGAGGTCAAAAGAGGAGCCGCGAAATGGAGATGACGGTCACTTCCCGTTCCGGGAATTACAGTATCCTGTCCGGACCGGGTCTGCTGAAGGATGCCGGAGAGATCATCCGGGGTCGCTTCTCCTTTACAGAAATATTCGTGCTGAGTGATGATACGGTGGACGCGCTTTACGGAGAGCGCGTGCGCGATTCGCTGGCAAAGGCCGGCTTCACCGTCTGTTCTGCCGTATTCCCCCATGGCGAGGAACAGAAGAATGCCGATACCCTTCTTTATGTGCTGAATGAGATGGCGCGTCAGGGCGTCAGCCGCTCCGGTGCTCTGCTGGCGCTGGGCGGCGGCGTGACAGGGGATCTGGGCGGCCTGGCGGCGGCGCTCTATATGCGCGGCATCCCCTGTGTTCAGTGCCCCACCACGCTGCTCGCCATGGTGGATGCCTCTGTCGGCGGCAAGACCGCCGTGGACACCTGTTACGGAAAGAACCTGATCGGCGCGTTCCATGCTCCCTGCCTTGTGCTGCAGGATGAGGATGTGCTGAATGAGATGCCGGAGGAACTGCTGAACCAGGGCGCCGCGGAGATGATCAAGTGCGGCGTGCTGGCATCGCCCTCCCTGTTTGAAAAGATGCGCTCCGGCGCCTGGCGGAAAGACGCCTCCGCCTGTGTTTCAGAGTGCGTGCGGATCAAGGCGGAGATCGTTCAGCGGGATGAGACCGAGCAGGGCGACCGGAAACTGCTGAATCTGGGGCACACCTTCGGGCACGCCATCGAAAAATGCTCCGGCTATACGGTGCCACACGGGGATGCCGTGGGCATGGGGATGCTGATGGCGTTCCGTGCCGCCGGGCTGGACGAAAAAGATATCCTGGACGCCCTGAAGACAAACGGTCTGCCCTGTGAGATCACCTGCAGCGCTGATGAGATCCTCGCCGCGTGCGGTACGGACAAGAAACGCAGGGGGGACATATACACGCTGGTGCTGCCTGAAAGGATCGGCTCCTGCCGCCTGGTGCAGACAGGTGCCGGCAGCCTGCCCGAAGTGATCAGGCGGGGGCTGGGCGCATGAATGTGACGGTATATCCCGGAAAGCTTTCGGGAGAGGCAAGCCTTCCCTTTGCCAAAACTTATGTCCACAGACTGCTGCTGGCATCGTTCCTCGCGGGAGATATGGCGGACATCTCCTGTGAGTGTGAGGATACCCGGGTGATGCGCGATTGCCTGACGGCGCTGAAGAAAACGCCCGCGGACCGGCCCGCGCTGCTGGATGTGAAGGAATGCGGCACCGCGCTCCGGTTCCTTGTGCCGGTATGCGCGGCACTGGGGCGGGACGTTACCTTTGAAATGGCGGATCCCCTGTCCAAACGCCCCATGGAGCCTCTGCTGACGCTGCTTGCCCGGCGCGGGGTGACCGTGGAAAGAACGGAAAACCTTCTGCGCATCCGCGGAAAACTCCGGGGCGGCTCCGAAGCCTTCTGCCTGCCCGGAAATATCAGCAGCCAGTTTTTCAGCGGATTGCTGTTCGCGCTGGCGCTGCTGCCCGAGGGCGGCGCTGTGGCGTACTATACGCCGCTCCAGTCGGCGGATTATGTGGAACTTACGCTGTCCGTGCTCCGGGCGTTCGGCGTCAGGGTGCGCGGGATCCCCGATGTGGGATGGGTGGTGGAAAGAAACTGCTCATTCACGGGGCCGGATGAGATCCGCCCGGAGCGGGATCATTCCCTTGCCGCATTCTTTCATGCAGCCAACGCGCTGGGAAGCGATGTGAAAATGCCGGGTTTCTGTCAGGATTCCCTGCAGGCGGATGCCCGCATGCCGGAACTGCTGCGGATCATACAGGCCGGGGAAGAAGACGGGCCTGTCCGGATCGATGTGAGCGGATGTCCCGATCTGCTCCCGCCGCTGTGTGTGTGTGCCGCGCTGGCGAAGGGGAGGACGACCGTGTTCTGCCATGCGGAAAGGCTGCGCTACAAGGAGAGCGACCGGCTGACTTCCATGCGGGATATGATCCTTTCCCTCGGCGGAAGCGCGCAGATAAAGGAAGATGAAATGACCGTCCGGGGCGGGGAACTCCGGGGCGGGACAGCGGATGCCTTTGGCGATCACCGCATCGCCATGAGCGCCGCCGTCGCGGGACTGGGCGCGAAAGGGCCGGTCACCATACGGGGCGCGGAATGCGTCGCCAAGTCGTGGCCGGATTTCTGGAATGTGTTCCGCTCTCTCGGCGGCAGGGCGGAGGAAGAGTGAAGGATAACGCCGGAGGATCTGTCCGCGTCTGTCATATAAATTCAGCATTTCAATGATTTTCAGAGTATTTTTCTCAAGGAGGCATGCCTGTGAACACCCTCGGCAATAAACTGCGCGTCACCCTGTTCGGGCAGAGTCATGCGCCTTTTGTGGGCGTCAGTATCGAAGGACTGCCTGTCGGGATGCGGGTGGATGATGAGCAGCTCACCGCTTTCCTCGCGCGCCGCAGGAGCAGCGGAAAAGGCGCCCAGACATCCCGGGTGGAAACGGATGAGCCCCGTGTGCTTTGCGGCATCCGGGACGGCATCGTGTGCGGGGATACGGTCGCCGTGATCTTCGGGAACGCCAATGCCGACAGCAGTGCCTATGACGCGGCCCTTCCGCGGCCCGGGCATGCCGATTTCGCGGCCCTGATGAAATACGGAAAGGACTTCGATCTCAGGGGAGGCGGGCCCTTTTCCGGACGGCTCACCCTGCCGCTTTGCTATGCGGGCGCTCTGGCGGTGCAGATACTGAACGGAAAGGGCATCACAGTGGAGAGCCGCATCCTTTCCGTTGCCGGGGAAACGGACGCGGGCCGGTTCGATGAGATCATGATGAACGCCCGCGAAAACGGCGACAGCGTCGGGGGCGAGATCGCGCTGACAATCCGCGGTGTGCCGGCCGGTATGGGAGAGCCTCCGTTCGCCGGTATGGAGAACCGGCTTTCTGCGGCGCTTTTCGGCATTCCGGCTGTCAAGGGCGTGGAGTTCGGCGATACGAAAGCCTACGGAAGCGAAAACAATGACGCCTACGGGATCCGGGACGGAAGGGCCGTTCCCCTCACCAATCACGCGGGCGGCATCCTGGGCGGCATCACCACGGGGGCGGATATCACCGCTGTTCTGAAGGTGAAACCGGTGCCCTCCATCGCGAAACCGCAGCAGACCGTGAACATGGAAACGCTCACGGAGGAAACGCTCTGTATCAGGGGCAGGCACGACGCCTGCATCCTTCCGCGGGTGCTGCCCTGCGCGGAAGCGGCGGCGGCGCTGGTGATCTGCGATATGCTGCTGGGAGGCTGAGGATGAGTATTTCGGAAGCAAGAAAAGAGATAGACGCGCTGGATGAGCAGATCATAGCTCTGCTGGAAAAGCGCATGGCGCTGGCGGTTCTGATCGGAAAGGAAAAGAAGGCGGCGGGGAAGCCGCTCCGCGATGAGGCAAGAGAGGATGAGATCCTGCGGCGCATTGAAAAGCTGGCGGACCGTCCCTACGATACCGCCATTCAGAGCGTATATGACACCCTGTTCAGCGAGTGTGTGAAACTGGAGAGATGATGACCGGAACGGCTGAAAAAATCAAATACGGGCTTGTCGGGCATCCGCTGGGGCACAGCGTCAGCCCCCGCATCCACGCCCTGCTGGGCAATACGGAATACCGTCTGCTGGATGTGGAGGAGACGGAACTCGCGCGCCTGCTGACGGAAAGGAATTTCACGGGGCTGAATGTGACCATCCCCTACAAGCAGACGGTGCTGCCTTTCTGCGATGAACTGTCCGAAGAGGTGCGCGCCATCGGAAGCGCCAATGTGCTGGTGAACCGTGAGGGACGGATCCGCGCGTACAATACCGATCTGGACGGTTTTCTGCATCTGATGAGCGGATCGGGCGTGAGCGCAAAGGGAAAGAAGGCGGTCATCCTCGGCAGCGGCGGAACATCGAAAATGGTCCTTTACGCGCTGAGGAGCCTGGGTGCTGTGCCTGTTGTGATCAGCAGGAGGGGCCCCGTCACATATGATGATCTATACCGCGATCACGCGGACGCGCGGATCATCGTCAATACAACGCCTGTGGGCATGTATCCGCATACGGAGGAACAGGCCGCGGATCTGAGTCTTTTCGATCACGCGGAGCTGGTGATCGACGCGGTGTACAATCCCGAACGCACACAGCTGCTGCGGCAGGCGGAGAACCTGGGGATCAGGGCGCTGGGCGGCCTTGAGATGCTGGTGGTGCAGGCCTGCAGGGCGAATTCCCTGTTCACGGGTGCGGAGCTTCCCGGCAGGGAGCGGATCAGTGAGATCTGCGATGCGGTGCGCGCGTCATTGTTCAGGCAGACAGCCGGATGAATGAGGATGATAAAATGAAAGTATTGATCGTGAACGGCCCCAATCTGAATATGCTGGGGATCCGGGAGAAACAATTGTACGGAAACAGGACGTATGATGATCTGCTGAAGTGCATCGATAAGTGGGCAGGGGAACTGGATATCCGGGCGGACGTGTTCCAGTCCAATCACGAGGGCGCGATCGTGGACCGCATCCAGCAGGCATACGGCGCGTATGACGGCATCATCATCAATCCTGCCGCCTATACCCATACCTCCATCGCCATCCTGGATGCCCTGAAGGCTGTGGAGATCCCCTGCTGCGAGGTGCATCTGACGGATATTTCCGGGCGCGAGCCCTTCCGGCAGATCAGTTACGCCGGCATGGCGTGCGAGCAGCATTTCACCGGCATGGGCTTTGAAGGATATCATGAAGCCCTGCGCTGGTTCGCGGGGGAAAAGTGATCGCGTTTTCTGAAAATACCGGATCAGTCGATTTCTATTGCTGAATAACGAACGGAGGCATTCAATCTATGCGGGACACCTGCCTTGTGATCGACGGAAACAGTCTGCTCTACCGGGCGTTCCATGCCCTGCCGCTCATGGATGTGAACGGAGTCTATACAAATGCTGTGCACGGCTTCCTGATGATGTTCCTGAAGGTGCTGGAGGAGGAGAAGCCCCGGTATGCCATGGCGGCCTTTGATGAACACGGCCCCACCTTCCGCCACAACGTGTACCCCGAGTACAAGGCGGGGCGCAAGGCCATGCCGGAGGAGATGAAGGGCCAGTTCGATATCATCAAGGAGATCCTTCGGGCCATGGGCATCGGCGTTTTTTCGGTGCAGGGCTATGAAGCGGATGATATCCTGGGAACTGTCGGACGCATCTGCGGCGAAAAGGATATGCGGGCGCTGCTGCTGACCGGGGACCGGGACGCGCTGCAGCTGGCCAGCGAAAGCACGCAGATCATGTTCACGCGGAAAGGCATCAGCGAGACCATCCTTTTCGATCCCGCCACCGTGCGCGAGATCTACGGCATCACGCCGGAACAGGTCACCGACTGGAAGGGACTGATGGGGGACAGCAGCGACAATATCCCCGGCATCCCCGGTGTGGGTGAAAAGACGGCTGTTAAGCTGCTTCAGCAGTACGGCACGCTGGAAAACGTGCTGGCGGACGCGGAGAATATCAGCGGAAAGCTGGGAGAGCGCATCCGGGAAAACAGGGAACTGGCGGTCTTCTCGAAGGACCTTGCCACCATCCGTCCCACCGCGCCCATCGAACTGGATTTTTCAAAGATCACTACCGATCATATCATTGACGGCCTCGCGGCCCTGAAGAAATATCATCTGAACGGCATCGCGACACGGGTGGCGAAGCTGTCCGCGGATGCCGCTCCCTCCGCGGAGGATGCCGCGCAGGAACAGCAGATCCCCGCCCCTGACTGGCAGGAACTGTCCTCCGCGGAAGAAATCGGACAGTTCATCAGCTCCGCCGGGAAACCGCTTTATGTGTATGTCGCCGAAAGCGATATGACTCTGGCCGGAAGGAACAGCCGCGGCAGGGTGATGCTGAGCCGCGATCTGCTGTCTGCGGGGCTCTATCCCGAGGATGCCCTTCAGTGCCTGTCCAAAACAGAAAAACTGATCACCCATGACGGAAAGAAACTGCTGCATACCCTGCGCGACGCCGGTCTGCCCCTTCCGGAGATCACCTTTGATACCATGCTGGCGGCCTACCTGCTCTCTCCCCAGGAGAAGAGCTATGCCCTGCATACCCTCGGGGATGAGGATGCCTGGGGCGTCCGGCTGGCACATGAAAAGCAGAGCCGGCTCCTGAAAGAAAACGGCATGGATAAACTGATGTATGAGGTGGAGATGCCGCTGCTGCGCACGTTGTTCAATATGGAGACCGAGGGCTTCCGCGTGGATACCGGCGTGCTGAAGGAACTGGGCAGAGAGTTTGACAGCGAGACGGAGCAGCTGAAGGAGGAGATCTACCGCCTGACAGGCCAGCGGTTCAACCTGAACAGTCCCCAGCAGCTGGGGAAGGTGCTGTTTGAGGATCTGGGCCTCAAGAGCGGAAAGAAGACTTCCCGCGGCTATTCCACCGATGTGGATACCCTGGAGAAACTGGCGGATGAGCATCCCTGCATTCCGCTCATCCTGCGCTACCGTCAGCTGGCGAAGCTGAACGGCACCTATATCGATCCCCTCATCCGCAAACAGGATAAGGACGGACGCGTCCGCACCAGCTTTGACCAGACAGGAACCGCCACCGGGCGCATCTCCTCTTCGGAACCCAATCTGCAGAATATCCCCGTGCGCACGCCCCAGGGCAGAGAGATCCGCAAGGCCTTTATCGCGAAGGAAGGCTGCGTGCTGGTGGATGCCGATTACAGCCAGATCGAGCTGAGGGTGCTGGCGCACATGAGCGGCGATGCGGCGATGACCGATGCCTTCGTGAAGGGGCAGGATATCCATTCCCGCACTGCCAGCGAGGTATACGGCGTGCCGCTGGATGAGGTCACCAAGGAAATGCGCTCGGCCAGCAAGGCGGTCAACTTCGGCCTTGTATACGGCATCAGCGAATTTGGCCTGGCCCGCAATATCGGCATTTCGCGCAGAGAGGCCGCGGATTTTATCGCCCGGTATTTCTCACGTTATCCGGGCATCAAGAAATACATGGATGAATCGGTGCGTCTGGGCTATGAACGGCAGTATTCTGTCACCATGCTGGGCCGCCGCCGCTATCTGAATGAACTGAAGGCGCCCAACGCCAATATCCGCGCTTTCGGCGAGCGCGCCGCCATGAACACTCCCGTACAGGGCACCGCTGCGGATATCATCAAGCTGGCCATGGTCAGGGTGGACAACGCCCTGAAGGCGGGCGGATTCGGTGCCCGGCTGATCCTGCAGGTGCACGATGAACTGATCATCGAGTGTCCCCGCGAGGAGGAGCAGGCGGTGTCCGAACTCCTCAGGCGGGAGATGGAGCAGGTGGTGCAGATGAATGTGCCGCTGCTGGCGGAAGTCAGGACCGGTGAAAGCTGGTATGAAACAAAATGAGCAGTTATGTGATCGGCCTCACCGGGGGCATTGCCTGCGGAAAAAGCAACCTGTCCCGGGCGCTGCGGGAGGCGGGCGCCTGCGTCATCGATGCCGATGAAATCTCCCGCGCCCTCACGGAAAAGGACGGGGCGGCCCTGCCGGCCCTCCGGGAGGCTTTCGGAGACGGCATTTTCAGCGGTGATGAGCTGGACCGCCGGGCGCTGGCGCTGATGGTATTCGGAAATGAGAAAAACATGGAGCGGCTCAACGGCATCCTGCATCCCATGATCTTCGCGGAAATGGACGCGAGGCTCGATGCCTGTGAGGGGATCGCCGTGCTGGAGGTGCCGCTGCTGTACGAATGCGGCCTCGAAAAAAAGTGCGATGAGGTGTGGTGCGCCTATGTGCCCCAGAAAGAGCAGGTGCGGCGGCTGTGCAAGCGGGCCGGCATCGGCACAAAAGAGGCGCTGCAGCGGGTGCACAGCCAGATGAGCCCGCTGAAGAAGGCCCACCTGGCCGACCGGGTGATCCGCACCGGCGGTACCAAAGAGGAAAGCGCGCGCCAGGTGCTGGAACTCTACCGTGAAGTGATCCTGAAACGGACCGCGCCCGGGGAGAAATGAGGACCGCTCTTTCTGACGGAAGAGCAAACGCGGATATATCAGAAAAAATGATCCTTGTCTGAAGGAGAACGAAATGCAGGAAAACAATACGCCGCGCAGACGGCGCAGTGAAACATTCCGGGATGACGCGCTGCCCGAGAGCAGGACAGCCGCGCCGGGAACCGCGGGAGGAAACAGCGGAAAAGCTCCGCTCACGCCGCCATCCTCTGTGCCCCGCCCCGGCAGCGAATACCGTTATGTGCCCCCGGCGGAAGGGAAATCGCCCGCCTGCCGGAGCGATTATGCGGCTCCGTCCTTTTCCCGCCAGCAGAACACCATGTATGAGGAAAAGGCGCCTGCCGGCACCGGAGCCGGCACCGCCCCCTCCGGCGCGAGGAGGAAAGGTGCCAGGGGCCGCGGCTCCGGCAATAAAAAAGGAAACAGCGGAAGAAGAAATGCCAAGCCCGTATCCCGTCCCCGTTCATGGCTGATCATCGCCCTTGCCGCTGCTCTGGCCGGGGTCGTCATCCTGATCCTGTGCCTGACCGGCGTCCTCATGCCGAAGATCACGCAGACCGTCACTTATGTGAAGGGCGGGCCGGAGCAGGACAGGGATGCTGTCAACAATTACAATATGGGGTACAGCAGCTATATCTTCCGCTACGCCTCGGAGTACGAGATGCCGCCGGCATTCGTGGCTGCCGTGATCCGCAACGAGAGCAGCTATGACAGCAAGGCAGAAAACGCCCACACCCACGCCCGCGGCCTGATGCAGCTGATGTCGGCCACCGCGCAGGATGAGGCAAAGCGGCTGAAGATCGAAAACTTCACGCTGGATATGCTCTTTGACCCGGGCACCAATATCCGGATGGGCACCCATTATCTGCACTGGATCAGCGTTAATTATTTCAGGGATGATTACATCCTCATCATCTGTTCCTACCATGCCGGTCAGGGAAATGTGAAGAGCTGGATCAGCAAATACTCCACGGATGGAAAAACGCTGACGCTGGATCAGATCCCAACCAGCGATACCCGCACCTACGCCACCCGGGTCATGCGCGATTTCGCCATTTATCAGAATCATATCTACAACGCTGTATGCGAGGATATGATCCGGGTCGCCGCGGCCCGCCACGGCCTGCCGGGCGCCCTTGTGGCGGCGGTCGTGAAGGCCGGAAGCCTGTATGATGAAACGGCTGTGTACTACGACCGCTGGCGTACCGATACTTTCAGGAACGGGAAACTGAATACCAGTGAAACCGCGGAGCATCCGCGGTATGGCCTGATGCAGCTTTCACCGGAAATGATATGCGCCGCCACCGGTGCGGAGATCCCCGACAGAGCGTCCATGACGGAAGGGGAGAAGAACCTTGATATCGGCTGCGGCATCCTCAGTGATCTGCTTACGCTGTACGGAGGCGACCGGGTCACCGCGCTGTGCGCCTACAGGACAGATGTTGAACAGACGAATGCCTGGATCGCCGCGGCGGGAGAGGGAAGGACGACCCTCACCATCACGGACATTCCGGAAGAATACAGCTATGTGCGGGAATATATAAAGGAGGTGGAGGAATCCTATGCGGCTTACCGGCCCTTTTATCAGGATTAGCGCGCTGGCGATATGCGCGGCGATGCTGCTGTGTCCGCTGTGCGCGATGGGGGAAACCTCGCTCACCATCGGCGTAAAATCGGTCAAAACGACTTATCTGAACCCTTTGGCGCCTGCGGAAAGGGAGATGCAGGGCGTCACTTCCCTGATCTACGATTCGCTGATCGCGCTGGATGACAATTATGAACCGGTCCCCTGCCTGGCGGTCAAATGGGATGCCTATGACAACGGCAGCACATGGATGTTCACCCTGCGAAGCGGTGTCACCTTTCATGACGGCAGCGAGATGACGGCCTATGACGCCGCTGCCACCATCAACCAGATCCTGGCCCTGGCGGAAGAAAACAGGGGTCAGTACATGAACCTCAAGTATATGGTCAAATCCGCTTCCGCCAGCGATAAATACACGCTGGTGATCAGATCCTCCCGCTCCTGCTACGGCCTGCTGTACGCGCTCACCTTCCCCATACTGAGGGCGGATGAGATCAACGCGAACGATCCTGTGGGCACCGGTCCCTATTATGTGACGGCCTTCGATCCGGGGCAGGAGCTGCTCCTGACAGCCAATGAAAGCTACTGGAACGGAGCGCCGGGCTACAAGGAACTGAACTTCATGCTCTATACCACCAATAAGGAACTGCTCAGCGCCTACGAATACAAGAATGTGGACGCCATCATCACAAAATCCGCGACGGCGGCCCAGTACAGGGGCGGCACATCCAGCCTGAACGTGCCCTACAGGGGGCAGCAGCTGGAAGTGCTGATGATGAACGAATCCGCCTATCCCCTCGAGGATCCGGATATTCGCCGGGCGATCCGCTACGCCATCGATATCGATGCCATTGCCAGCACGGTCTACGGCGATATGGTGGTGCGCACCGACACCTTCATGATCCCCGGCACCTGGCTTTACAAGGACAGCGAGCTTTACACCTATGATCCCGACAGGGCCGTCCAGATCCTGACAGATAAGGGCTGGAGCGATACCGACGGCGACGGGGTGCTGGATCTGCTGAAGGACGGCTCCAAGCGCAACCTGAAACTGCGCGTCTATGTGTATGAGGAGCAGGAGAACAGCGTCCGCATCCAGGCCGCCAATATGGTCGCCGATTATCTGAACGCCATCGGCATCAAGGCGGATGTGACGACCTACACCTACAAGGACGCGAAGGTCAAACTGGAAAAGCGAAGCTATGACCTGTGCCTGTGCGCCTTCCAGATGGATGAAGTGCCCGATCCCGGTTTCATCCTTATCCGCAACAATGTGTGCAACTATATGGGCTACCGCAGCGACAAGATGGATGATCTGATCAAGAACGGGCTGCGGAAGGCGCTGGACAGGAACAGCTATCAGCGGTATATGTTCGAGATACAGGATCTGTTTGCCGAGGACTGTCCTTTCATCTGCTTCTACTACCGCACCGGCGCCATCCTGACGCGCACGCTGTTCCTTCCCGTGCGGGATGTGCGCGAACCCAATGTGCTCAGGGGGATCGAGACCTTCTATCCGTAACGCGCCGGGCACCGGTCCGGCATGATCTGCAGAAGAACATAATTGAAAAGAAAAAATAAAAGGAGAAAAAATCATGAAGTGCCAGTTTTGCAACTGCGCGGACAGCCGCGTCATCGACTCCCGTCCCACTGATGACGGAAATTCCATCCGCCGCCGCCGTGAATGCATCCAGTGCGGCCGCCGCTTTACCACCTATGAGAAGATCGAGGCACCTCAGCTGCTGGTCATCAAGAAGGACCATTCACGCGAACTGTTCGATGCCCAGAAGGTAAAGAGCGGCATCATCGCCGCCTGCCACAAGCGCCCCGTTTCCGCTGCTGATATCGACCGCATCGTCAGCAACATCGAGCAGGCCGCGTCCAACAACCTGCAGAATGAGATCACAACCCGCCAGATCGGTGAAATGGTCATGGATGACCTGCGCCGGCTGGATGAGGTCGCCTATATCCGATTTGCCTCCGTGTACCGTCAGTTCACAGATATCCCCACCTTTATGAACGAGCTCAACCGCATGCTGGGGGAAAAGAAGGGCGACTGATATCCGCCGGCTGTGCCGCAGGAGCGGTTTCTGTCTGCTGTGAATATAAGCAGAACACCGGTGCTTTTCCGGAAAAGATCCGCCGGTTTATCATGCCCGCGGATCAAACAGATCAAACAGGTTTTCCGTTCGCGGAAGCCTGTTTTTCTGATACGGAAAACGGGGCGGAAATGTGAAATTTTGTATACAATCCTGTATACATTTTTGTATACAATTTTGTATACAATTTATGCATGTATACAAAACCGTTTATGCAAGCCAAAATGCATAAACGGTGCTTCATGATGCAAAAAATGGTCAAATCATGCCCAAATACGGGATGAACGGGGGAGGGAAAATGAATAAAAATTGTTTTTCTATTGCATTTTGGGACGCCGTTTTATTGACAAGAAAAACTGCATAATGTAGAATGTTCGTATCTGCAACGCAGAATGAACGGGACGACCATACGCGCGGTCCCTTTCACTATTTTTTAAGGAGGAAGACCTCATGAAAAAGACTCTGTCTCTGGTGCTTGTAGCTGTCATGCTGCTGGCCGTCGTTCCCTTCGCGAGCGCTGAGAAGATCACCAACTTTGTTGATTATCAGACTCAGGCCAACGAAATGGAAACCTTCTGCATCCAGTATTCTCAGGCCGCTGTTGACCTGAACGTGCTGTGCAACTGCATCGATGGACTGCTGTCCAACGATAACAAGGGCGCTCTGGTTCTGGCTGCCGCCGAATCCTATGAGACTCCCGATAACGGTGTCAACTGGGTATTCACCCTGAAGGACGATATGTGCTGGGTAGATTACCAGGGCAACTACAAGGCTGACTTCGTGGCGGAAGACTTCGCCTGGGGCCTTGAATATGTTCTGAACTATTATAAGAACGGTTCCGCCAACACCTCCATGCCCATCGAAATGATCGTCGGCGCCGGCGATTATTATGAGTACACCAAGGGCCTGGAAGAAGCCGAGGCTATGAACCTGGGTCTGGACAAGTTCTTCGAGATGGTCGGCTGCAAGGTCGAGGACAACGTTGTCACCTTCACCTGTGTTGACGCTCTGCCCTACTTCCCCTCTGTGGCCTGCTACAACTGCCTGAGCCCCATCAGCGGCGAACTGCTGGCTGAAATCGGTGCTGCCGGCTATGCCAACATCAGCTTCGACACCCTGTGGTACAACGGCCCCTACACCATCACCGAATATGAGCAGGGCAACCACAAGGTCCTGACCGCCAACCCCCTCTGGTACGGCACTGATGAGCGCTTCGAGACCGTTACCATCAAGATGGTCGAATCCGCTGCTGTTGCTTATCAGCTGTTCCTGAACGGCGAAGTTGACTACATCGAACTGAGCCAGTCCGATCTGAACGCCATCTACGCCGATCCTTCCAACGCTCTGTATGGCAATCTGGTTGAATGCCGTCCCACCAAGTACTCCTATCAGATCCACCTTGTATATGAGAAGAAGGATGCTGACGGAAATCCCGATGTCAACTGGAATACTGCCGTTGCCAACGAGAACTTCCGCAAGGCCATCTACTACGGTGTAAACTTCATCGACTTCCTGGCCCGCACCAACGCCATCAACCCCCAGAGCTGCATCAACTGGGCCTACACCGGAAACGCTGTGGCTGTTACCAGTGACGGCAGGGATTACACTCAGCTGGTCCGTGACGAAATCGGCCTGCAGTATGACGGAACCTACGGCCGCTACAACGCCGAACTGGGCGCTCAGTACAAGGCTGCCGCTATGGAAGAACTGTCCGCTCTGGGCGTGACCTTCCCCGTATCCATCGATTACTACATCTCCGGTTCTTCCGAGACTGCTCTGGACAGTGCCAACACCCTGAAGCAGGTCTTCGCTCAGTACCTGGGTGATGACTTCGTGACCCTGAACATCTGCACCTACGTTTCCTCTCAGCCTAAGGAAGTCCGCAATCCGCAGCTGGCCTCCATCTACATCAACGGCTGGGGCGCTGACTTCGCTGATCCCGTAAACTTCCTCGGACAGGAAACCTACGCTGATGACAACGCTTACTATTCTCAGTACTACTCCAAGATCAACAATGCTACCGACGAAGCCCTGATCGCTGCTTATCAGGAGTTCACTCAGCTGGTATATGACGCCAAGGCCATCACCGGTGATCTGGATGCCCGTTATGCCGCTTTCGCCAAGGCTGAAGCCTGCATGCTGGAGCATGCCCTGGTCATTCCTCTGTACTACAACGTGGTATGGGAGATCACCAAGGTCAATGACTACACCAAGGTTTACTCCGCTTACGGCAACCAGGCCGAGCGCTATGTGAACTGGGAGACCAGTACCGAGCTGTACACCGCTGAGGATTATGCCGGCTTTGCCGCTGCCTACAACGGAAACTAATATTTGATCAAGAGGCGGGCGGTCTCTTTCGGGAGGCCGCCCGTTTCTCCTTAGATAGCTGATTTACGCAAGGGCCGGGGGAGAGACCGCGGCTTTTGCGTAAGGCGGCAGCCTTATTTCCCAAATCGCAAAGAAGTTTTGAGGTGATTTCGTGAAACAGAAATGGCGTACAATCGGATGTATCCTGGCGGCTGCCGGGCTGATCGTGACCATGCTGGGCGTGATCGGTCTTGTTCAGTACGGCAAGTACGGCCCGATGTACAGT
>PITV01000041.1 GCA_017577285.1 Clostridiales bacterium | reverse complement strand
CTTCAGGATGGTGAGGGCGGCGTTCATATCCCGCATGTCGATCACCTCGCAGGCGGAATGCACATAGCGGCAGGGGATGGACAGGGTGCCCGCGGGAATACCGGCGCGGGCGTGCTGGATGGCGGCGCCGTCCGTTCCGCCGTAGGGCAGGATCTCCCGCTGATAGGCGGCGCCGGAATCTTCGGCGGCCGTGATGAGGGCATCCCTGACCGCGGGAGAGGCCACCATGGAGCGGTCCATGAATTTCACGGCGGCGCCTTCGCCCAGCCTGATGGCGGGGAGCTTCGTTTCGGGGGTATCGCCCCAGCCGGTCACATCGATGGCAACGCCCAGATCGGGATCCACGGAGTAGGCGGCTGTCGCGGCGCCCCGCAGCCCCACTTCCTCCTGGGTGGAGAACACGCCCACGATGGTGTTGAAGGGCTCTTTCTCGCTGAGCAGCAGCTCGACCAGCAGGGCGCAGGCGCACCGGTCATCCATGGCGGGGGAGGCGATGCGGTAGGGGCCCATCTCAAAGCAGTCGGGGGCATAGACGCAGATGTCGCCGGGAGAGACCATCTCCAGCGCGTCCTCCCTGTCAGAAGCGCCGATATCCACGAAAAGATCGGCCAGCGCGGGATCGCCCTTTTTCACAGGCTGGCAGGTGACAACGCCTTCCACGCCGTTGCCGAATACCACATGCCGGGGCGTGTAGACATCCTTGCCGACGCCGCCCACATTGGTCACCCGGAGGTAGCCGTCCTTTTCGATATCGGTCACGATGAGGCCGATATGGTCCATATGCGCGCTGAAGAGGATGACTTTTCCGTCTCCCGCTCCCTTGCGCTCGCAGATCAGATTGCCCATGGCGTCCCGGCTCATGGATATATCTTCATTTTCCAGCATCTCCTCGATGCGGTCCGCCACCTTGTTTTCCCTTCCGGTGGGGCCGTAGATGCCCAGCAGTTCGGTCAGTGTATCGCGCAGCATATCTTTATCCTCCTGTTATACATTTTCAAGATAGACCCGTACCAGATCCCGCTGGGCGTCGATATCCGAAAGCTTCGCCACAGAGGAGGGACCGTGGATGTACCGGCAGGGAACGGAGAGCACGCAGGTCTTTGTTCCGGTCTTCATGTGCTGGAAGGCGCGCGCGTCATTGCCGCCGGTGACGCCTTTTTTGATCTGCACCGGCACATCGAATGCCTTGCCCAGATCCAGCAGGCGGTTGAAGGTTTCTGTATCGCCGAGACTGGTCAAATCCATGAAGCTGACGCCCACGCCCTCACCCGGGCGGATCACCTTCCGGGTCTCGGGAACATCGCCCAGATCGCCGGCGGCGGTGCCTTCAAGGATCAGCGCCACATCGGCATCGGCGCCGAAGGCCGCGCCCATGGCGCCGCGGCTGCCCACCTCTTCCTGACATATGAAGGCGTAGGTCACATCGCAGGGATAGCGCTTTTCCATGAGCCTGAGAAGGTTCCAGCAGCTGACCCGGTCATCCAGCGCCTTGGCGACCACGCAGTCATCGCCGAACGCCTGCAGCTGAGTGTTGAAGTAGGCGTAACTGCCCTTGGGGCATGCCTTCAGGGCTTCCTCTCTGGAGGCTGCGCCGATATCGATATAGAGCTGATCCATCTTCAGCACATGCTTGCGGTCCTCCGCCGTCTGCAGATGGATGGCCATGGCGCCGATGATGCCGGGCACCCGGTCTTTGCCCGCCAGCACATGCTTGCTGACGCAGACGCGGGGATCGATGCCGCCCACAGCGGCAAAGCGGAGCAGTCCCTCTTCGGTGGCGTCCAGAATGATGAAGGCCACTTCGTCCATATGGGCGCAAAGCAGCACGTGGGGCGTGCCGTCATCCGTGCCGCGCTTGAAGGCGATCACATTGCCGGCGCGGTCGATGGTGACGGCGTCAGCCTTCTTCCGGGCTTCCTCGGCGATGGCGCGGCGGACTTCCTTTTCATCGCCCGGCCCGCCGAACATATCACATAATGTTTTCAGATCCATAACTGATCCTCCCATGCGGCGTCAAATGCCCTCAGATAGTGGGCGAGCAGACGGGCGCCGTCCTTCAGCACCTTGCTGTCGCAGGTCTCCACATTGGTGTGCATATAGCGCAGCGGCAATGAAAGCAGCACCGTGGGGATGCCTCCCCGCACGATGGAAACATCGTCCGCGTCTGTGGCAGTGTAGCGGGGATCGATGGCCTCCTGCAGCTTGATCCCCTGCTCCCGCGCGGTCTCTTCCAGCTTCTCCACCAGGAACGGATGAAGGAAGGGGCCCTTGGAGATCACCAGGGAGTCTGTGCTGAACACCCTGTCCTTCGGGGCGCCGGGGGTAACGGCATGGCACACGTCAAAGGCCACGGCGTACTCGGGATCGATGCCGAAGCCCGCTGTGCTGGCGCCGTAGCTGCCGATCTCCTCCTGACAGGTGGCGACGAACCACAGATCCGCGCTGCAGCGCATATCCTGCAGCAGCTGACAGGCGCCCAGCATAATGGCAACGCAGGCCCGGTCATCGCAGGTCTTTACCGAAATGAAGCCGTTCTTCAAAGGCTGCCAGCGGTGCTCGAAGCACACGGTGTCTCCGGGATGCACCAGACGGCGCACCTTTTCCGCACTCATGCCGGTGTCCACATAGAGGGTGTCAAAAGTGTAGTTTTCATCCCGCTCCTCCGGGGTGAGCAGGTGGGGTGCCTTGGCGCCCACGATGCCTGTGAGCTCTTCTTTTCCGTAGATCCTCACCCGCATGCCGGGCAGCACTCTGGGATCCACGCCGCCCACATTCTTCAGCCTGAGGCAGCCGTCCTCCTCGATCTTGCTCACCATCATGCCGATCTCATCCAGATGGGCGCAGATGATGACCTTCGGACCGGCGCCGGCCTTGTGACAGATGACGCTGTTCATCCCGTCTATGCGCACATCGTCCACATAGGGCCGGAAGGCTTCCGCGATGAATTCGGAAACCTGCCGCTCATTGCCCGTCACGCCGGGAACGGCGGTCGCTTTCTGCAAAAATTCTTCCATCAACATAGCGTTCTTCTCCTGTTTTTGCTGATATTCCGATTATATCCTATTCCGGTGAAAAGAACAAGCGGGAAGAGGCGGGATGAAAGTAAAAAATCCGGCCTTTCCGGGATTTGAAGGGCCGCCTCCCCGGCACGGTGAATGCGCCGCTATGCCTTGACAGAGCCCCTGAATCTGTCTATAATGGCGTTAATTGGTCTTCAGCAGATGAAAGCGGGGTTTTAGCAATGATCTGGGCGGTATCCTTCAATCCGTGCACCGACAAGACCGTGCTGTGTGAGCACTTCGATGAACATATCACCAACCGCGTGATGCCCCTTCGCAACGATCTGGGCGGCAAGGCGGTGAACTGCGCGCTGGCCCTCAGGGCGCTGGGCGTGCCCGTCACCCTGTGCGGCATGGAATTCGGCGGTGAGGTGCAGAAGGGCCTGGGAGAGAATTTTCCAACCCTGCTCCTGGAAACGGGGCTTCCCCTGCGCGTGAACCTGAAGATCTTTGACAAGAGCGAAAAGCGCACTGTCGAGGTGAACGAATCCGGTGAAAAACTGCCCGATGGACTGATGGAACAGCTGAAGGACGAACTGCTGGCACGCATTGCGGAAGGGGATATCGTGATCCTTTCCGGCAGCCTTCCCTACGGGGAGGATACCGGCACCTATGCCGCCTGGTGCAGCGATCTGCGCGCCCGGGGCGCTGTGGTCATCGCCGACTGCTCGGGGGAGACCCTCTATAAGCTGCTGCCGGCGGGGCCCGATCTGATCAAGCCCAATCAGCATGAGATGGAGGATCTGCTCACCCGCATGGATCAGCACATGCCTTCCGATCTGAAGGGGCTGTCGCTGGTGCTGAACGCCCTGCGCCATCAGTATCATATCCGTTATATCCTGTGCTCTCTCGGAAAGGACGGAGCGCTGCTCTCCTCCGATAACGGCACTTACCACTGCACGCCGCCTCCGGTGGAGGTGAGAGGCGATGTGGGCGCCGGGGACGCCATGACGGCTGCCGCCGCCTGGCAGATCTCGCTGGGCGCCGATGAGAGCACCATCCTGCGCTTTGGCACCGCTGCGGCCGGCGCTGTGCTGATCGGTGAGGGCACCTGCGCGCCGGATAAAACCGTTTTCGCCGGCCTGACACAGCAGGTGGCAGAGCCCCGGAAGATCTGACCGGACGGGCTGCTGCCGCGAAAATATAACGATAATGAACAGGGATCACACCGGGCGCTGTCCGGGCGCGATCCTTTTTCTGTTGTCTATCCGCGGGAATCATGCTATAATAAAATCGCAGTAGTATACGTACTTCTGCAAGGAAGACCGCCGGAGACGTGTACCGCTCCGGATGAAGGATCTGCAGGAGCAAAAACAATTCATGTTGAAGAATCTTATCGAAATTGAAAATGTGAGCTTTTCCTATGAGGAGGAGGGGGAACCGGCCGTAAAGAACGTGTCTCTCTCCATCCCCAAGGGTGCTTTTTATGCCGTGCTGGGACAGAACGGCTCCGGAAAAAGCACGCTGGCGAAGCTGATGAACGGGCTGTATAAGCCTTCTTCCGGCACCGTGAAGGTGTACGGCATGGATACCGCTGATGATGACAAGACCTGGGAGATCCGTCAGCGGGCGGGCATGGTGTTTCAGAACCCCGACAACCAGCTGGTGGCGACTGTCGTCAAGGACGATGTGGCTTTCGGGCTGGAAAATATCGGCGTGCCCACCGAGGATATGCCGGCCCGTATCGAGCAGGCGCTGAGGGATGTGGGCATGCAGGAGTTTGCCGACCGCTCGCCCCATCATCTCAGCGGCGGGCAGAAGCAGCGCGTGGCCATCGCCGGCGCCCTGGCCATGCAGAGCGATATCATTATTTTTGATGAGGCCACCGCCATGCTGGACCCCCGCGGACGGCAGGAGGTGTTTTCTGTCGTGCAGCAGTTGAACCGCAACCGGGGGCTCACCGTGGTGTGGATCACCCATTATATGGAAGAGGCGGCACTGGCGGACCGGGTGTTTGTGATGCACAGGGGCGAAGTGGTGCTGGAGGGCACACCGTCAGAGGTGTTCTCTCATGCCGATATACTGAAAAAATGCAAGCTGCGTCAGCCGCCTGTGACCGAGATCGCGGAAAATCTGCGTGAAAAGGGATTTGACATCAGCAGCGGCGTGCTGACAGCGGAGGATATGGTCCGGGAGGTGAAGAGGCTGTGCGCATCGTCCTGGAAAAAGTAGGATATGAATATCAGCAGGGCAGTCCCTTCTCCGCCGTGGCGCTGAAGGATATCGATCTGACCATCCGCGAGGGTGAGTTCGTGGCGCTCATCGGGCATACCGGCTCGGGAAAGAGCACTCTGGCCCAGCATCTGAACGGACTCATCCGTCCCACCCAGGGAACGGTGTATTATGAGGATGAAGAGGGCAGGGCGGATATCCACGGAAAGGGATACAGCAAAAAATCGCTGCGCCGTCAGGTGGGGCTTGTGTTCCAGTACCCGGAATATCAGCTGTTCGAGGAGACCGTGCAGAAGGATGTGGCCTTCGGGCCGAAGAACCTGGGGCTGGATAAGGATGAGATCGACGCCCGCGTGAAGGAGGCCATCACCAGGGTGGGCCTTGATTATGACGCCGTGGCGGAAAAATCTCCATTTGAACTCAGCGGCGGGCAGATGCGCCGCGTCGCCATTGCCGGCGTGGTGGCCATGCGGCCGGGCGTGCTGGTGCTGGATGAACCCACTGCCGGGCTGGACCCCGGCAGCAGGGAGGAACTGCTGCAGATGATCAAAGGTCTGCATGACAGCGGCACCACCATCGTGATGATCTCTCACAACATGGATGATGTGGCCCGCTATGCCGGCCGTATCGTTGTGATGCAGAAGGGCACTGTCGTCATGGACGGCACGCCCCGCGAGATCTTCAGCAGAGGAGAGGAACTGGAGCGGATGGGGCTGGATGTGCCCCAGAGCTGCCGCCTTTCCCTGATGCTGAGGAAAGACGGATTCCCCGATTTCCCCCTGTGCTACAGGCCGGAGGAAGTGACGGAGGCGCTGGAGAAACTGCTGGGAGGTGAAGGCCGTGCTTGCTGACATCACCCTGGGACAGTTCTATCCTGCCGATTCCTTTGTGCACAAAATGGACCCCCGGGTCAAGATCGTGCTGCTCATCGTCTTTATCGTGGGCATCTTCCTGGCGAAGAACCTGATCGCCTTCATTCCGGCTGTGCTGTTTGTGATCCTGGCGGCCCGCATGAGCCGTCTGCCGGTGAGGCTGCTGATCAGGAGCCTGAAGCCTCTGCGTTTCATCCTGATCTTTACCTTTATCCTCAATATCTTCTTCCTTCAGGGCAATCTGCCCGAGGGGCAGGAGCCCACGCCCGTGCTGGACTGGTGGATCATCCACCTGACCGCGGAGGGCATCCTGCAGGCGCTGCTCTATTCTCTGCGCCTGATCGTGCTGGTGCTGGGCAGCAGTCTGCTGACCCTGTCCACATCGCCCATTGCCCTGACGGACGGGCTGGAAATGCTGATGACGCCGCTGAAGGTCATCCGTTTCCCCGCCCATGAGATCGCCATGATGATGAGCATCGCCCTGCGCTTTATCCCCACTCTGCTGGAGGAGGCGGATAAGATCATGAAGGCGCAGACTGCCAGAGGCGCGGATTTCGAGAGCGGTAACATCCTCAAGCGCGCGAAGGCCATGATCCCCCTGCTGGTGCCCCTGTTCGTCAGCGCCTTCCGCCGGGCCGGTGATCTGGCCATGGCCATGGAGGCCCGCTGCTATCACGGCGGCGAGGGCAGAACGAGGCTGCGCGTGCTGAAATGCACATGGCGGGATCTGTGGGGCGCCGCTGCCGCCGTGCTGATGGTGGCGGGCTGTGTGCTGATCTCGGAGTTTGTGCATATCATCTGAAAATGAACGGTGACCCTGCCGTTCACCGTGTTTATGAAGGGAGGCGAAGCCGTATGCTGCTGGGCGGCATCGAGGCCGGCGGCACCAAGATGGTGCTGGGGCTGGGAGATGAAAAAGGGAATATCCTGGAGACATATACGCTGCCTACAGGGACGCCGGAGGAGACTGTGCCGGCAATGACGGATTATTTCGCGTCCCGGAATATCTGCGCGCTGGGCGTGGCCAGCTTCGGGCCCGTCGATCCGGACAGGAACAGCGCCACCTACGGATATATCACAAAGACGCCCAAACTGGCGTGGCGGGATTATCCCGTCCTTCCTGTGCTGCAGAAGGCGCTGGGCGTGCCCGCCGGCTTTGATACTGATGTGAACGCGGCTGTGCTGGCGGAAGTGGAACTGGGCGCCGCGAAGGGCGTGAAGAGCTGCCTGTATCTGACGGTCGGCACCGGTATCGGCGGCGGCATGTACTGTGAGGGAAAACTGGTGCACGGCATGCAGCATCCGGAATGGGGGCATATCCCCATGGATGTGCTGCCTGAGGATCCCGTGAGGGAGGGCTTCTGCCCCTATCACGGAAACTGCCCGGAGGGTCTGGCCTCCGGCCCCGCCATGGAGAAACGCTGGGGGAAGCCCGGAAAGGAACTGCCGGCAGATCATCCCGCCTGGCGGCTGGAAGCGAAATATCTGGCGAAGTTGTGCGCCACGGCGCTCATGACCTTCTGCCCCGAAAAGATCATTCTGGGCGGCGGTGTCATGGGGCAGAGCGTGCTGCTTCCCATGATCCGGGAGGAGACAAAGACCCTTCTGAACGGCTATATGACGGCGCCCGGCTTTACCGATCTGGAGAGCGTTATCGTATCACCGGCACTTTATCCCGTCAGCGGGCTGGCTGGCGCGCTGCTGCTGGCGAAGGAGGCTTACTGTGAGTGACCGTCGGAATATGCCCCTTCCGCATGTGCGCGTCATGTGCGTGACGGCGGTGTTTATGGCGCTTACCGCCATATCGGGCATGTGGTCCCTGCCTGTGGGGATCGCCCATATCTATCTGACCGATGTTATCGTCTGCATCGCCGCTCTGCTGCTGCCGCCCTCCTGGGCCTGCGCGGCGGGCGGGCTCGGCGCGTTTCTGGGGGATCTGATGTTCTATCCCCAGGCCATGTTCGTGACGCTCATCACCCGGACGGTTCAGAGCCTGGTGATCGGGCTGATGAAGAAGGGCCTGTTCAGAAAGCATCCCCTGCTCCGGGATGCGCTGGCGGTCGCGGCCGGGGCTGTGATCATGGTGTGCGGATATACTGTCGGGCACATGGTGATGTACGGCTCCTTTGAGACCACCCTGATATCCTATGTGCTGCCGCAGGTGATCCAGGCTGTATTTGGCGCGGCGGTTGCTTTGATGATCGTACATGTTTTCCATTTGGAAAAGAGAATGCAGAAATTGCCGGTCTGAGGCGATGTATGGATACGCAGAAAAGAGAAAAAGAAAATATTCTTGAGAAAATTGCCGGCGGTATCGTGAAGGCGCGATGGATACTTGTCGGCCTTTTTGTATGCCTGTGTGCCGTGTGCGCCCTGTGTATCGGCAGGGTGAATACCGAGAGCGATATCACCGCATTCCTGCCGGAGACCACCCAGACCCGGCGCGGTGTGGACATCATGCAGAGGGAGTTTCCTGCCGCTGCCGCATCCGCGAAGATCATGGTGACGGCGCCCGACGCGGAAACCGCGGCGGAGCTGGCGGAAAATATCGGCGGCATTGACGGTGTTGCCGGCGTTTCCTTCAGCGAAGACGCGGCGCATTACCGGGCGGACAGGAATAAAGCACTGCTGGAGGTCACCTTTGCTGAGGATGCCCGCAGCGAGGGAAGCATCCGGGCGATGAAGGATATCCGGGGGCTGCTTTCAGGCTTCGATCCGGTGATCGTTTCAGATGTGGACAATGATTATTCCAAGCAGCTTGTCTCCGAAATGACAGGCGTGCTTGCCATCGCCGCGGCGGTGATCGTGGCTGTGCTGCTCCTTACCTCCCGCGCCTGGTTCGAGGTGGCGGTGTACGGGATCGTGTTTGCCGCCGCCGCGCTCCTTAATATGGGGACCAACTTCATATTCGGCACCATCTCATCCATTACCAGCGCCATTGCCATCATATTGCAGCTGGCGCTTTCCATCGATTATGCCATCCTCTTTGCCAACCGGTACCGTGAGGAGCGGGAAGACACGGCAAATGAAAGCGGAAAAGCCGCCGTTCGCGCGGCGCTGGCAAAAGCCATCCGCGAGATCGCTTCCTCTTCCCTGACCACCATATCAGGCCTTGCCGCCATCACCCTGATGCAGTTCCGCTTCGGGCGGGATCTGGGCCTGGTACTGGGCAAGGGCGTGCTGTGCAGCATGCTGACCGTCTTCCTGCTGATGCCGGCACTGCTGATCCTGTTCGAAAAGCCCATCGGGAAAACGAGGCACCGTCCGCTGATCCCCTCTGTGAAAAAGTACGCATCCTTCATCTCCGCCCGGAAGCCTGTCCTGGCGGTCCTGTTCCTGCTGCTCATCATTCCCGGCATCCTGCTGAGCAGCCGGGCGGAGTATGCCTGCTGGGGTTCCACGGTATCCGCCCTGACCGGGGAGGAGGAAAAGAGCGGTGAACAGAGGATCGCCGAAGTGTTCGGCTATTCCACGCCCACTGCCGTACTGGTCCCTGCCGGAGATCCGGAAACGGAAAGGATCTTTCTGAACAGGGTGAAGGAGATCCCGCATATCACCTCTGCCGTCGGCCTTGCCGGGATCGAGATCAGCGAAGGTGTCGGGCTGTATACGCCCCTCACCGCGCAGGAGATCGCCGGGCAGTTCGGCATGGACCCCTGGAAGGTGAGCGTGCTGCTGGGATACTATGCCTGGGAAACGGGAGAAACGATCACGGAACAGTATTCTGTTCCCCTGATCGATCTGGCGGAATATCTGTTCAGGAATATGGATGATCCGGGTTCTGTGATCGGAGTCTTTATCGATGACAGCACGAGGCAGAGCCTCCTTTCCATGCGGCAGACGCTGGAAAGCGGAAAAGCGCAGCTGCAGGGAGAAAATTACAGCCGCATGGTGATCACCGCGGATCTGCCCCCGGAGGGGGAAGACTGCAGGGAAACGCTGGACGCCGTCCGGAAGACCGCCGATGAATGTTTCGGCGAGGGCAGCGCCGTCATGACAGGAAACATGGTGGGCGCGAGTGAACTGAGACAGTTTTTCGGGGAGGACAGGGTGAAGATCAGCCTGTTCACAGTGCTGTTCGTATTCCTGATCCTGCTGTTCACCTTCCGGTCGCCGCTGGCATCGCTGGTACTGGTGTTCGTCATACAGGGAAGCATCTGGTTCAATTTTTCCGCCACATACCTGAGCGGTCAGCATCCCCTGTTCCTGACCTATACCATCGGTTCCGCCATCCAGATGGGCGCCACCATCGATTACGCCATCGTGCTGCTGAGCCATTATCAGCAGAACCGGGGAACCATGGAAAAGAGGCCTGCCATGGTGAAGGCGCTGACGGACAGCTTTGTGACGGTGATCACATCGGGCATCATCATGACGGCGGCGGGGCTTCTCATTGCCTGGCGCGTCAGTGATGTGTATGTGTGCCATATAGGTCTCGCGGTGGGCAGGGGCGCGCTCATATCGGTGATACTTGTGCTCACCGTACTGCCGCAGCTGCTGGTGCTGCTGGATAAACCGGTCATGAAGACTACATTCAGGCTCAGAAAGAAAAACTGATCAACGGGATCGCGTCCGGGCGCGATGAGAGCGTTCCGGCATGAAAAACGCCCCTTTTGCAGGAGAAAACAGGTATGAGGATCGGGATCAGACTTGTTATTTGTTGCGAAACGGGGCGTTTGTCATGCCTAATCTATGCAAAAAATGCAAACTAAACAGGATATTATGCAAATCATGCGGATATCCGTTTACAAAAAACCGCCTGTTGTATAGAATAAACTCACAAGAACAGGCTTCAGCAGAAAGAGGAATGTAAATGGAACAGAAGATCCGCGGGTTTATCCCATATCTGCCATTTTTCATACCGGAAGCGAAGAACAGCGCGGAGCTGGCGGGCGAGATCCTTGACAGGGCTGAAATGGCTCTGCCCGAGGTGAAGGTGCTTGCCGGTGGCGCGGGAGAGGGATACAGCATCCGGAGCACAGCCGGCGGGTACACGGTATCCGGCGGTGATACCGGCGTGCTTTACGGCGTGCACGCTCTTTTGCGGTCCCTGTATGTGAAGGAGCCTGTCCGCGAGGGAGAGGCGGTGCCGTATTATCCGCTGCGCATGCTGAACCACTGGGATAACATGGACGGCTCTGTGGAACGCGGATACGCCGGACTGAGCCTGTTCTTCAGGAATGACCGCATCACATGGAATGAAACGGATATGCACCGCTACGGCATGATGCTGAGCAGTACCGGCATCAACGCGGTGTGCCTCAACAATGTAAATGTGCATTTTCCCGCTGACCGCCTGATCACGGAGGATTTTCTTCCCGAACTGAAAAAGATCGCTGATATCCTCAGGATCTACGGCGTGAAGCTGATCATCAGCATCGACTTTTCCATGCCCACCCGCAACGGGCTGGACACGGCGGATCCCCTGGATGAAAGGGTGGCGCGCTGGTGGGAAAAGCAGACGGCGCTGGTATATTCCTATATCCCCGATCTGGCGGGCTATCTGGTGAAGGCCGACAGTGAGCACCGGGCGGGCCCCTATACCTACGGCCGCAACCATGCCGAGGGTGCCAATATGCTGGCGAAGGCACTGAAACCCTTCGGTGGAAAACTGATCTGGCGGTGCTTTGTGTATGACTGCGGTCAGGACTGGCGCAATCATGAGATCGACCGTCCCAAGGCGGCCTATGACAACTATGCCTGGCTGGACGGACAGTTTGATGACAATGTGATACTGCAAATCAAGAACGGGCCCTACGATTTCCAGGTGCGCGAGGGCGTATCGCCCCTGCTCTTCGCCATGCCTTCCACACAGAAGGCGCTGGAGGTGCAGCTGGCGCAGGAATATACCGGACACCAGATCGACCTGTTCTTCATGGCGCCCCAGTGGCAGGATATTTATGATGTGATGCCAAAGGACAAGGTGCAGGCCATCTGCGCTGTGGCCAATGTGGGCGACAGCGTCAACTGGGCGGGCCATGACCTGGCGCTGCTCAATCTGTACGCCTTCGGAAGCCTGGCCATGACCGGCGAGCCCCGGGCGGAGGAAACGGCCGCCGCCGGCGCGAAGCTGATGTTCGAGGATCGGGAAGCGGCGGAGACGGTAAAGGATATGCTGCTGCGCTCCTGCCGGGTGTATGAGGATTACGCCTCACCCTTCGGGCTGGGCTGGATGGTGACCCCCGGGCTGCACTACGGCGTCAGCTGCGAGGGCTATGAATATGATGTGTGGGGCACCTATCACCGGGCGAACTTCGAGGCGGTCGGTATAGAGCGCGGCCCCGGAGGCACGGATATGACGAGTCAGTACCCGGAGCCCCTGCGGAGCCTCTACGCGGATATCGATACCTGCCCCGAGGAACTGCTGCTGTTCTTCCACCGGGTGCGCTACGATCATGTGATGAAGGACGGAAGGACGCTGCTTCAGCGCATTTATGACAACCATTTCCGCGGGTATGAGGGCGCGAAGGAGCTGCAGGCCCGGTGGCTGAGCCTGGAAGGCAGGATCGCGGAGGATGTGTTCCTCAGGATCAGGGATAAATTTGAACTGCAGGTGGCCAATGCCCGCCGCTGGTGCGACACGGTGAACACCTATTTCTACCGCCATACCGGCATTCCCGATGAGCAGGGAAGGAAGATCTGGGACTGACAGCCGCCGTGTTTTCCGGCAGGCGGAAAATCCGGGATTGATTTACTTTCTGAATGGATTTATAATAACAGAAGATCGGATCATGATCTTCTGTTTTTTTCTTTTTATTTTTCATAAAAAAATTTACATTTTGCGGAATATATTGAAGGAGTAATTCGTTAGATGAGTGAAAGCCCCCGGTCTGCCCCGCCCAAGCGCATGGATGATGCCGTATTTGAACTGCTTTATCAGAAATACGCCACCGATGTGCTGCGGGTCAGCTACTTCTATCTGGGTGACAGGCAGAAGGCAGAGGACGTGACACAGGATGTGTTCGTGAAGCTGCTGACATCCTGCCCCGAGCTGGAGGAAGGAAAGGAAAAGGCCTGGCTGCTGAAGGTGGCGGTGAACCGCTGCCGGGATCTGTGGCGGGCCAGCTGGGTCAAGCGTGTGGTGCTGGGAAGCCCCCAGCTGGAGCTGATCCCCGATGAACGGGCTGTGGATGAACGGCTTGAGAAGCAGGAACTGCTCAAAGCGGTCCATTCCCTGCCGGCACAGTTCAGGGAAGTGATCCTGCTCCACTACTATCAGGGATACGGCATAGCGGAAATATCCGGGATGCTGGATCTGCCTGAAGGGACTATATCGAGCCGTCTCAGCAGGGGACGAAAGAAACTGGAAGAGATACTGAAGGATGGTGATGCGTGATGAAAGATCCGATGGAAGAGAAATTGCAGGATCTGCCCCGGGCGGCTGATGAGGCGTTCGGCGGTCTTCAGGCAACACAGGGATTGAGAAACCGCATACTGGAACAGGCGGACGGATCGCGCAGTGAAAGGAAGCCTCTCAGGTGGCTGGTTCCCGCCATGTCCTGCGCGGGCGTGCTGCTGATCGTTGCCGGGCTGTTTATGACCGGCGCGTTCGGCGGCGGAAAAACGGGCATTGACAGCCTGCTCGTCATGCCGGAGCAGCAGATCGCCGTTGTCGCTCAGGGCAACGCCCCCAGCCTGGAAGAGGGTCAGCTGACCGCCGATGTGGGCGGCACCGCCAGCATTTCACAGAACGCGGGCGGCGGCATGCTGGTGGTGGACGGACGATACTACTGTCTGCAGAGCGGCAAGGTGTCCTCCTCTGTAAAGGGAAGCTATCTCGGCGATGCCAGGTATGTGAACAGCGTGTCCGGACAGGGCGGCGTATGCTCCGATTGTCTCAGTGACGGCACCGGGATCTACACGGTCGCCGGTATGGAAGGCGCGGCTGTCGTGGCTGATGACGGCGGAACGCTGCGCCTGTTCCGCAGGACCTCCTGCGGCGGCATCGCCACTGTCGGCGGTGAAAGCCTGCGGGATACATTGCGTGGAGATGTGGAAATGCTCAGCCTGAGCGGTGTGGGAACGTTGGACGGTGATGACGCGCGGCAGCTGATGAACACCCTGTTCTCCTGCGCTTCCTATGCCGGAAGCGAGAGCCGTGAGAGCGGGACCACCCTGACCATCACCTACACCAACGGCGTGAAGATCAAGCTGTATGTATCCGGTGACAGGCTCATGGGATGCGGCAGCTGGAACTGCCCCGAATTCTTCAGCGCCTTCCGCGGAATGTTCTACTGATAGAGATCGGAATAAAAAGCCTGCGGGCGGTGTCCGCGGCAGAAGAAAGCCCCGGTGGGAAATATCCCGCCGGGGCTTTCCTTGCGCATGTCCGGATCTATGAAGATCCCGGCCGCAGGTGTCAGGGCTTTTCGATCTCGCGGATGCTGAGGATGACAGGCTGATCGGCGCGTTTCACAGAGCCGTTCCTGTCGGTGACCGGTGTATCGCGGCAGATGGCGTCCACGATCTCCATGCCGGAAAGCACGCGCCCGAAGGCGGCGTACTGGCCGTCCAGATGAGGCGCG
>PITV01000040.1 GCA_017577285.1 Clostridiales bacterium | reverse complement strand
GCTCTGGGGATGGCGGGGCATCTCAGCATGGCGGCATAATCCTTCTGCTCCGACAATTCATTCCGTACATATATGAGGGCGTTTTCCGTTTCCTCGCATCTGTCCGATTCCATTGCCAGTTCAAACAGAGCCTGCGCGTATTCCTTCCCTAACTGTGTCATGTGTCACTACCTATATCCTGCAGGAAAGAGTCTATCAGATTCCTGTGGTCATCCGCGTTGATCTCTCTCTCAAGCAGCTTTCCGGTCAGTTCCGCCGACACATCGGTGATCTCCCGTCTGATCTCTGCTTCAGCCTTTTTCTTCTCAAGTCTGGCTTCCGTCTCGGCCTGACGGCAGATCTGATCCGCCCTCTCACGTGCCTGCAGGATGATCTCATTGCTCCTGCGCTCGGCGCTGCGGGAAGCATCCGAAATGATCTGCTCTCCGGCCTGCTGCGCGCCGGCAAGCGCGGCTTCATAATTCATCCGCGCTTCCTCAGCCTGCTCTCTGGCTTCCTTTGCATCGGAATAATCCTTATCGATCGCGTCACGGCGCTGCTGAAACACCTTCTTGATGCGCTTGAAAAGGAACTTCTTCACGATGAATGTCAGGATCAGCAGATTGCACAGCGAAATGATGATCTGCCAGACATTAACGGAAATGACACTCAATGACTGCATAACTTACCTCTGATTACGAGTAAAATACCGTTTTACGGAAAGGCTGGTCGAAAGATGCCCTGTCCGCTTTACGGCACACGGTCTGATTAACCCTTCAGGTTCTTGATGCCGTCGATCAGGGCACTGGTGAAGATACCGGGCGCCACGAAGATCAGCATGATGGCGATGATCAGGGCGTAGATACCGGTGGTCTCGGCGATAGCGCAGCCCATGATCAGCGTGCTGGTCACCTGGCTCTTGCTTTCAGGCTGACGGCCGATGGCTTCGCAGGCCGCGGCAACAGCGTCGCCTTCACCGATACCGGGGCCGATACCGGCGATCATACCGATTCCGGCACCAAGTCCGCACAGACCCAACATGATTCCGATTGCCAAAGCTTCCATAGTTCATTTCCTCCATCTTACGCCGCTAACTTCGCGGCTTTCTTCTGTTTTCTTTTTTCTTTCTTCGCGCGGCGGGCATCCCAGTCTTCCCAGGGCACCGCGCCCGCAATGTTCAGCATGGTGAGCATGGCGAAGATAAACGCCTGCATCAGACCGCTGAATACATCAAAGTAAATAGAGAACACCGCGGGGATACCGATCTGGAAGAGAGGAAACTCTCCCAGCACACCGGGCAGACCGCCCAGGATCTTCGCGCTCAGTCCCCTCAGCGCGCTGCCGATGAGCACCGATATGACAGCGCCGCTCAGCACGTTTCCGTAATGACGGAACGCCATGGAAACGGGAGTGGCAAACTCGCCGATGATGTTCATGGGCGTAAACAGCGGCACCGGCTTGGTGAACCCGATCAGGTATTTCCCCAGACCGCCCTTGAGCTTGTAATAGGTGATGATAATAAACACCAGAATGGCCCAGCCGGCTGTCACATTCACATCCCCTGTAGGAGAGAACAGGCCCACCAGACAGGCGAGGCTGCTGAACCCGGAAATGCCCATGATGGCGCAGATGAAGGGGGCATAACCGCCGAAGATATCCCGCTCGCCCTCCATATTGGCACCGACGAGACCTTCCACCTTCTCAACGATCCATTCTGCCGCCAACTGACGCTTTGTTTCCGCCTTTTCGGTCAGGCCGTGCGTCAGGTACAGGCACAGGCCGAAAACAGTGATGATCACCGCCCAGCTGTTGACCTGCGACTCCGAGATGATCAGCGGCTGCAGGGGCATCCCGTCGAATTCCCAGTAGATCAGGGCGCCGCTGATCTCGATACCGTCGGAGGCCGGCGTACATACCACTTTCAGGCAGATCGCGGCCAGCATCGGAAGGATCATCATAGCGATAAGAAGCCCGTCGATCACTTTGAAACGGGTGCTTTTCTTATTCAAGGATCTCATCACTCCCCTCCGGCTCCTCTGCCTGAATATTTTTATCCTTTTTGTGTCTGATGGAATAAACAAGGAAAGAGATACGCGGAAACACCAGCGGAATGACAGTGGCCAGAGCGCAGGGCGTTCCCCCGTCCAGCAGCCAGATCACCAGGGCGCAGACCGCCGCGATCATCAGCATGCGCAGCGATTTTGACCAGTGCATCTTCTTCGAGGCATCCTCTTTTTTCATCTCCACCGCTTTCTGCACAGTGACACAAAGCAGATAGAAATTCAGAACAGCCACAGACGCGCCCGCGAGGTTTCCCAGCAGGATCTTCCAGTTCCACAGACCGGCTATAAGAAAGACAGCTTCCATGATCAGGCTGAGGGCTGCGGTAAACGCGGTGACAAAAACAAGGTTTTTGCTCACTTCCCGCTCCAGCTTCACCATGGGCTGCCTCCCCTTTCGCGGCTCATGCCGCAGATATAAGATACTTGCCTGATTTCTTACTTGGTGCCGAACAGTCTGTCGCCCGCATCTCCCAGACCGGGAATGATGTAGCCGTGATCATTCAGTTTC
Source organism: Clostridiales bacterium (assembly GCA_017577285.1). Lineage (GTDB taxonomy): Bacteria > Bacillota > Clostridia > Christensenellales > Aristaeellaceae > ZC3RG03. The sequence goes on along the minus strand of PITV01000040.1, from coordinate 12,516 downwards.
TCATCCAGTGCCGCCACATAGATATCCACATCGGGATGAGCCTTCTGCACAGCCGCGATCCCTTCGGGAGCGGCGATCAGATTGACCAGGCAGATGTTGTTGCATCCGCGCTCCTTGATGAAGCTGATAGCGGCGCTGGCGCTTCCGCCGGTGGCCAGCATGGGATCCACAACGATCAGCTGACGGTGCTCGGCATCCTCGGGCAGCTTGCAGTAGTATTCCACAGGTTCAAGCGTCTGAGGATCACGGTACAGTCCGATATGGCCTACCTTTGCATTGGGGATCAGGCTCATGACGCCGTCCACCATGCCCAGACCGGCGCGCAGGATGGGGATGATGCCGATGGGCTTTCCGGCCATCTTCTTGGCCTTGGTCTTGCAGATGGGCGTCTCGATCTCCACTTCCTCAGTGGGAAAATCGCGGGTCACTTCATATACCATCAGCATGGCGATCTCGCTCAGGAGTTCTCTGAATTCCTTGCATCCGGTGTTTACATCACGCATGATGCTGAGCTTATGCTGGATAAGAGGATGATCGAATACATGAACCTTTGCCATTGTTGTTTCCACCTTTCAAAAGAATTAGGCGCACACCTTCAAAATTATACATCCAACACGCCTCTATTTCAAGGCTGTAAGGATTACAAAAGTGTTAAGTGCATCATTGTATACACTGTCCGCAGGAAATGACCGGCCCGTTTTATCAAAGCATTCCGTATTCCGCCGTTATTCTGCCAACTTCTCCTCATGGCTCACACAGACAGCCCTGAATTTCAATGCACTCTCTGTTTTCTGAGCGATGCCCAGAAAATGACCCTTGAGCCGCACACGCACAAACTCGCCTTCATCGAACAGACCTGTTTCAAGGGCGACTCCGTTCCTTGCCTGTTTTTCCATAGACGGATCCGTATCAAAGGCCGGCAGATGCATCACCGCGTCCTCCATCGGGATCAGGCTGTTCGCGATCTTCTCCGGCGTGTCTGTCTCTTCCAGCGTCACGCTGTCTTCTATGCGGAAACCGGCTGACAGGGTCCTGAGGAGAAAGCGCATATGGGCGGGCTTTCCGAGTTTTTCTCCGATATCGCGGCACAGCGTACGGATATAGGTGCCCCGGGAGCATTCCACCCGGATCAGGAAGTTATCATCGCTGATCTTTCCCTGATACCCGATCCCGTAAATATGCACGGCACGGGGCGGTTTTGAAATGCTCTCTCCCCTTCTTGCCGCCCTGTACATGGGAACACCGTTGACTTTCAGGGCGGAATATGCCGGAGGGATCTGCTCAATATCCCCTGTAAAGAAGGGCAGCACCTGCCGAAACTGCTCTTCATCCGGGCATCCCCGTCCCGGCTCAATGATCTTTCCCTGGGCATCCTGCGTATCAGTCTCCCCGGAAAAAGCGATCTCCGCCACATAGATCTTTCTCTCATCGGGCAGATAATCCAGCAGCCGTCCCGCTCTTCCGATCATGACAGGCAAAACGCCGGCGGCTTCAGGATCCAGTGTGCCGGCGTGCCCCACTTTTTCTCCGGTGATCCGTTTGATACTGGCCACAACAGCGGCAGAACTCATCCCCGGAGGCTTCAGTATGTTCAGAAATCCGTTCATTCTTCCAGCTGCTCCAGCATTGCCTGCTCCATTTCGAGCATCGCTTCATCGATCGCCATGGTCGTACGGCAGCCGGCAGCCAGCACATGGCCTCCGCCGCCGAATTTCTGCGCAATAACGGATACATTCCTCGGAGGCTGCGCGCGAAGAGAGAACTTTGAGCCCTTCTCCGTCTCATCCGCCAGATAGCACATCTCCACACCGGGCAGATCCATGGCATAATTCACGATCTTGTCGGAATGTTCATTTCCGGCATCACATTCCAGATAATCACGCTTTCTCAGACACATGCAGGCGATCCTTCCGTCCGCGATAAAGCGGAGACTGTCCAGCGCCCGGCCCAGCAGCTTTACATGCGGCACTTCACGGATCAGGTGCAGCGGTCTGGCTGTATCATTGATGCGGAGGCCGCTGTTCATCAGATCTGTCATGCATTCAAAACACTCGGCATTGGTGTTTTCAAAGCAGAAATTACCGGTATCGGAGGAAATGGCGGTATACAGGCTCTGGGCGATCTGCGGTGTGATCCCGATCTCCATCGCCTTCGCAAAGCGCCATACGATGCATCCGGCGGCAGCAGCCTTTTCATCCACCTCATTATACATAGCATACAGCGGATTCGTGCCGTGATGATCGATCTGCATACGGACAGGCATTCTGTTGTAATGATACGCGCAGGGGCCCATCCTTCCCTCGTCCGCGGCATCCACAGCGATGGCCGCATCAAACTTCAGGCCTGTCAGATCCTCCGGCCTTACGAACCATTCCCAGTCAGAAAGGAAATGGAGCCTGTATGGAACAGGATCGCTGCACGCGATCGTCACCTTCTTGCCGATGCTCTCCAGCAGCAGCCCCAGCGCCAGCGTGGAGCCGATGGCATCCCCGTCCGGAGAAATATGGGTACACAATAAGAAACTGTCCGCCTTTTTCACAGCGGACAGAAAATCGTTATTCAGAAAGCTCTTCATTCTTTGCTTCCTCCCCGTTCTTAACGACATTTTTCAAAACCTCGGCGATATGGGCACCGTAAGCGATGCTGGTATCACGAACAAAGATCAGTTCGGGGGTGTAACGAAGATCCACCTTCAAACCCAGTTCGTGACGGATAAAGCCGGAAGCCTTTTTCAGAGCGGTCATCATTCCCTCCGCCTTTTCATCCTCCAGGATGCTGACATACACCTTCGCGTATCTCAGATCACGGGTGACATCGGCACGGGTGATGCAATAAGTACCGCTGATACGGGGGTCGTTCATGCCGCGGATCACCTGATCCACGGCATGACGCACCTCTTCGGATATCCTGTCAATACGGAAATTTGCCACTTTGTAACTCCTTTATACTCAGCGCTCGATCTCTTCCATGATGAAGCATTCGATGATATCGTTTTCCTTGATATCACTGTAGTTCTCCAGACCGATACCGCACTCGTAGCCCTGAGCGCATTCCTTCACATCGTCCTTGAAGCGGCGCAGAGAAGAAAGCTTGCCTTCAAAGATAACCACATTGTCACGCAGCAGACGCACCTTGGCGTTGCGCTGCACCTTGCCGTCCTGCACATAGCAGCCCGCGATGGTGCCGGCGCCGGTGATCTTGAACACGTTGCGCACTTCGGCATGTCCCAGCAGCACTTCCTTGTACTCCGGCTCCAGCAGGCCCTTCATGGCCTTTTCCACATCCTCGATCGCCTGATAGATGATGCGGTACAGACGGATGTCCACGCCTTCCTTCTCGGCAGCGGCGCGGGCGGTCGCATCGGGACGGATATTGAAACCGATAATGATGGCGTTGAATGCGGCGGCCAGATTGACGTCATCCTGCGTGATGGCGCCGACAGCGTTATGCAGCACGCGCACCTTCACCTGATCGTTGCTCAGTTTTTCCAGCGCCTGCTTCACAGCCTCCACGCTGCCCTGAACATCGGCCTTGATGATGATATTCAGGTTCTCCACCTTGCCTTCGCTGATATTGGCAAACAGGTTGTCCAGAGAAACCTTGGTGGTAGTGACACGGGAAGCCTTCAGTTTATCACGGCGTTCTTCCGCCACCTGACGGCTCAGACGGTCATCCTCGACCGCCATCATCTCATCGCCGGCGCTGGGGACATCAGCAAAGCCGCTGACCTCAACGGGAGTGGAAGGTCCGGCGGACTGAACGCGTTCGCCGCGGTCATTGACCATGGCACGCACGCGGCCGAAGGCCATACCGGCAACGATATTGTCGCCAACATGCAGGGTACCGTTCTGGATCAGCACGGTCGCCAGCGGGCCGCGGGATTTGTCCAGTTTGGCCTCAATGATGACGCCGCGGGCCATACGGTCGGGATTGGCGCGCAGCTGCAGCACATCGGCCTGCAGAAGGATCATTTCAAGCAGTTCATCCACACCTTCACCGGTGATAGCGCTGACAGGCGCCATGATGGTCTCGCCGCCCCACTCTTCAGGAACCAGATCGTACTTGGTCAGATCCTGCTTCACGCGTTCGGGATTGGCTGCAGGCTTATCCATTTTGTTGATGGCAACAATGATGGGGACCTTCGCGGCACGGGCATGATTGATAGCCTCGACCGTCTGGGGCATAACGCCGTCATCGGCGGCAACGACCAGAACGGCGATATCGGTCGCCTGAGCGCCGCGCAGACGCATGGCGGTGAAAGCCTCATGTCCGGGAGTATCCAGGAAGGTGATCCTGCGGCCGTCCAGATCAACGGTGTAAGCGCCGATATGCTGGGTAATGCCGCCGGCTTCGCCCGCGGTGACCTTGCTCTTGCGGATGTAGTCCAGCAGACTGGTCTTGCCGTGGTCGACGTGGCCCATAATGGTAATGACGGGAGGACGCAGCTGAAGCTCATCTTCAGCATCCTGAACATCCACCACATCGCTGAGGACATCCTCGGCGGATTTCTCGATCTTCATCTCCAGTTCCACATCGAACTCGGAGCAGACCAGAGATGCGGTATCATAATCCAGTTCACTGTTGATATTGCTCATGATGCCCAGCATGAGAAGCTTCTTCAGTATCTCGCTGGCGGGCTTGCCGATACGCTCGGTCAGATCCTTAACGGTGATGGTTTCGGCAGTCATATACGCCTTTTCGATCTTGATCGGCGCCATCATCTGCTGAGCGGAGGGCTGTTTCTTGCCCTTGCTCTTCTTTCCGCCGCGAACCACATCATCATCGTATCCGCCGTATCCGGAGGAAGAGAGGCTTTCCCTCTGAAGCTGCTTCTTGTTCTTGGAAACATACTCCGGATCATGCTGACGCACATAATTCTTCTTGTTGGGATCGTAGTTGCTTACGCCCTTCTTCTTTTCCATTACGGGCAGCATATCCTGATCCTGACTGGCAGCGGGACGGCGCGCGGGTCCGCCCTGAGGCCTGGGACCACCGGCGGGACGGCCCTGCATGCCCTGTACGGGTCCGCGGCCCGCATTGGCACCCGCAGGTCCGTTAGCGGGGCGGCCGTACTGGCCGGGCTGACCGAGCTGGCCGGCGGGGCGGCCATACTGACCGGGCTGACCGGCGGGGCGGCCGTACTGACCGGGCTGACCGGCGGGACGGCCATACTGACCGGGCTGACCTGGTTGGCCGGCAGGACGGCCATACTGACCGGGCTGACCGGCGGGACGACCGTACTGACCGGGCTGACCGGGCTGACCGGCAGGGCGGCCATACTGACCGGGCTGACCGGCAGGACGTGTTCCCTGCTGCGCCACGGCAGGACGGGCCTGCTGGGGCTTCGGCTGGGGCTCGGCCGTTTTTTCGGCACTCCCGGCATTCTCAGTCTTTTCAGCTGCCTTCTGAGTTTCCCCGGAGGCTGTCTCCTTCACGCTCTCGGCAGGCTTCTCAGCCTTTTCAGGAGCGGGTTTCTTCTCTGTTTTCTTTTCAGCAGGCTTCACTTCAGCCTTGACCTGCTCTTCAGCCGGTTTTTCAGGCGCCTTTTCTTCCTTCGGTTCCTCTACATCATCCGGCATAGTCCAGGCTTTGGCATGCTGCTTGGCCAGTTCTTTCTGTTCAGCAGCCTTTTTCTGGCGAAGGGCTTCCTCTTCTTCGCGCTGGAACTGCGCTTCCTGCTTGCGCAGAAGCGTGAACAGGCTATCAGCATTCCGCTTGATGCGCGCTGTTTCTTCCAGCATGCTGCCGCACTGCTGATTGATACTCTTGGTAATGTCCGACAATTTAGCCTTCGTTGTCATCGAATGCTTGCCCTCCGCACAAATAATGAATTATCCTACCGGATTTTCATCCGAAGTAATCAATTTGGTGATCTGATCCGCAAATCCGCCTTTTCTGACGGCTGCCACCATTCTTCCGCTGCGCCCGAACGCCTGATCCAGCGCCCCGGTTTCAACCGTATGCAGCGGCACCCTGTAATACGCGCACTTGTCTGCGAAACACTTGGCTGTATTCTCCGAAGCATCCGCATCCAGCAGCACGATTCCCGCTTTCCCTCTGCGGATCTCCTGCAGTACCGTGTCGCTGCCGAGAACGATCTGTCCCGCCCGCATGGCGATCCCCAGCATTCCGGATAGTTTTTTATCCATCGATGGCATCCAGTTCCTTCTGCAGCGCTTCGTGCACCTCATCGGCCACCTTGCACTCGAAGGTCCTTTCGATCTGATGCTGCCGGATCGCCTTTCCGAGGCACTCGCGGCTGTGGCAGATATAGGCGCCGCGCCCCGCCTTCTTTCCGGTGGGATCCAGACTGATCTCCCCTTCCGGCGAGCGCACGATGCGCAGCATCTGCCGTTTTTCTTTCATCTCACGGCAACCGATGCACATGCGCATCGGGATCTTTTTCTGCTTCATACTTTTCCTTAAATGATGTCATCATCATCGATCGCCGGCTGATAATCATCGTCATCATATTCATCGGCGATCACATAGCCGTTGCCTTCCTGGATTTCGGGCAGATCCTGTCCCATCAGTTCAGCCACCTGAGTCTGGCTCTTGATGTCGATCTTCCATCCGGTCAGTTTGGCGGCCAGACGGGCGTTCTGTCCTTCCTTGCCGATGGCGAGAGACAGCTGATTGTCAGGAACGATTACACGGCAGATCTTTTCCTTTTCAGAAATGAACACGCTGACGACATGAGCGGGATTCAGAGCGTTGGCCACGAATTCGGCGGGATCAGTGGACCACTTGATGATATCGATCTTTTCATTCTTCAGTTCGCTGACCACCTTGTCAACGCGGGTTCCGCGGGGGCCTACGCAGGCACCGACAGGGTCGATCATGGCATCAGTGGAGGTGACAGCCATCTTGGTGCGGTTACCGGCTTCACGGGCGATGAACTTGATCTGCACAACGCCGGTGGCGATCTCGGGAACTTCCATTTCGAACAGGCGCTTTACAAGGCCGGGATGGATACGGCTGACATACACCTGAGGCGCACGCGCCGCTTCCTTGCCGGTGCGCTGGACAGAGAGTACATACACCTTGATGTGATCGCCCTCGTGATACTCTTCACCGGGCATGAACTGATCCGCTTCCATGATACCTTCCGTGCGTCCCAGTTCCACATATACGGCCTTGGCTTCCACGCGCTGAACGATAGCGGTGAGGATCTCGTTCTCTTTCTCGATATATTCCTCGTAGATCTTTCCGCGCTCGGCTTCACGCAGACGCTGGGTGATGACCTGCTTGGCGCTCTGGGCGGCAACGCGGTCAAAGCCGGCAGGGGTCACATCGATCTCAACGATATCACCCATTTCATAGCTGGAGCTCAGTTTTCTGGCTTCCGCATAGGAGATCTGCTGGGATTCATCCTCCACTTCCTCAACGACCACCTTACGGGCGAAGATCTGGATGCCGTTCTCGCGGGTGATGGTGCAGGTCAGGTTGGCAGGCGCCACCTGATCATAACGCATATTGCGCCTATAGGCGGTCTTGCAGCCCTCCTCAAGAGCGTTCATGATATATTCCTGACTGATGTCCTTTTCCTTTGCCAGACTCAGGATCGCGTCGATGATCTCGGCGTTTTTGTTTACTACCGGTTTCTTCTGTGCTTTAGCTGCCATATCTATTTCCTCACTTTCTTTTATCGCGTTACTCTTCTTCATCCAGTCCGCTCAGATCGGGATGAAGTCTGACGGAGGCGACCGAAGCCCTGTCAAAAGTCAGTGTCTCCTCGCCGAGCTTCAGCATAACTTCACTGTCTGTCATGCCTTCCAGCGGCAGACAGTATTCCTTGCTGCCGTTCACCGGCTTGTAAAGCTTCACATCCACCAGACTGCCGGCATATCTGCGTGCCTCCTCCGGGTCGCGTACAGGCCTGTCGGCGCCGGGGGAACACACTTCCAGAAAATCATAGTCATAATCTTCCACCATAGGCTGAACAGCCCGGTGATATCTTTCGCAGTCATCCAGTGTGATGCCGCCTTCCCGGTCGGTATCGATGTAGATCCTCAGATACTTCCCGGTATGCTCCTTGTCGCAGGCAACATCAAACAGGGAATAACCCTGCTGCCCGGCAAGCTGCGATGCAATGTCTTTGATCTTCTTCAGATTCAGTGTTTCCTGAGCCATAATCTTCTCCGTCTTGTTCTCCGGTCACGGGCATATATAAAGAGCGGGCAAAACCGTACACTCAAGAAAGATAACAAGTAGCACTACTTGCCATCCGTCTCTTCTGCACAGCTCCCACTCTTCGATAAACCCTTCTTTCCAATCAGTAAACTGATTTTACCCGGATATTTTATCACAAGTGCAAGGCAAATACAAGGGCAGAAATACAAATATTTGCCCGAATTTTCCGCTTTTTACGAACAAAAACCGTTTCGAAACGAAAAGCGTTATGCTTTTTCCACAGACACCACAGAAAAGCCTTTTTTCGCGACAGCATCCGTAATATCCGCGTCAGCCGCATCGCCTTTCACTACAGCGAGTTTTTCCTCCAGCCGGACATCCGCTTCCAGCCCCAGCGCCTCCAGCGCCTTCTTCACCGCTCCCGCGCAGTGCATGCAGTGCATTCCTTCGATTTTTACAATCCTTTCCATCCAGATCACTATCCTTTCCATCCGTTTTTTCATTCTCATTCCCCGTCGGGGCAGTAAAGAAGCATGACACATTCCGCATCATCGCGGATCCTCATCTTCTTGGAAACGCCCCATCCGATCACCCACAGCACTTCCTTCCCGTCACACAGCACAGGGATGAAGTCCCGCACGGGAGCCGGGATCTTCCTGTCAGTCATGTAATCCCCCAGCGATTTCCTTCCGTTCGTCCCGAGGGGATAAATATAATCACCGTTCTCCCGGAAACGCAGCACAGCGTTCGCAGCGCAGCCCGCCGGGCACCCCTGAGAAAACACGCCGTCCCCCGGATCTCCTGTATAAGGCGTTTCGATCAGATATCCGTTCACTTTTCCGGGCCTTTTCGATCCGGTGTGATAGATCCTGTCTCCATACCGCACAGCATATGTATCTCCCGGCAGGTTGATCTTCTCCCCCGGTTTCATGCCGCGGACTGCTTCCTCTGTTTCAAAGGGGATCTCACCGCATCTTTTCTCAAAAAACAGCCGGATGATGTGCCGCTGCAGTGCGGGATGGACAGATGAAAAGCGGCCGGCATCAAAGGACGGTACAGGACTGTCAGATGCGTTCAGGAGCAGGAACTTCTCCGCTTCCTCCCGCATGAATTCCTGTTCATCCCCGATGATCATGGCAGACCGTGCCATGCCCTTCACGCTGCCTGTCACCTTTTCCTCCAGCAGCGGAAAAACATCATTCCTCAAATAATTGCGGACATATTTCGTATCCGCGTTGCTTTCATCCTCGCACCATTCCAGCCCTTTTTCCCGGTCCGCTTCCCTCAATTGTTCCGGCAGCGCGTCCAGCAGCGGACGCCACAGCATGATACCGTTCTCACGGGTGCTCCATTCCCGGAGCGCCCCGAGGCCTTCGCCGCACCCGCGGACAGCACGCATCAGAAAGGTCTCCGCCCGGTCAGCAGCATGATGCCCGAGGGCGATCACCGGATAGCCATCCTCCATGCAGATTCTGAAAAAGGCGTCATACCTTGCCTGCCGGGCCATGCTCTCGGTATTCCCGTTCCCAACACGGACATGGCACACCCTGAGCGGAACATTCAGTCTTTCACACAGTTTTCTGACATCCGTTTCTTCCCTGTCAGATGCCTCCCGCAGGCCGTGATGGATATGAACAGCACCCAGTTCAATATGTTCCGCATCACGCAGCGCGCACAGCAAAGCGAGCAGCGCCACCGAATCCGCGCCGCCGGAAACAGCTGCCAGCACCTTTCCGGGTCTTTCTGATTTTTCATAGCTCCGTTTGACTGCAGCATACAGCCCGGAGAAGACATCTTCTTTGCTCATAACGCTTTCATTCTATCCCCTTTTCAGGAACAAATCAAGCAATACGGAAGATTTATTTGCAGGATCAACGATTTATGATACAATTCATCTGTAATCAATCCCGATTGGAGAAACACATGAACGAAGCATCTGACATCACACTGCTGGAGGGAGAGCGTATCGATGACCTCCAGCTGGAGAATATGCGGATCATCCAGAGATCCGGTACTTTCTGTTTCGGAATGGACGCCGTGCTGCTGGCAGACTTTGCTGTATGCAGAAAAGACAGCCTTGTCTGTGATCTGGGCACAGGCAGCGGCATACTGCCTTTCCTGATGTATCCGCGTTATCACTTCCGCCATCTCGATGCTGTGGAGATCCAGGCGGATGCTGCGGACAGGGCCTGCCGCGGGGTGAAGCTGAACGGCCTTGACGGGATCGTTGAAGTCCACAACGCTGACCTGAGAGACATAAAAGCCGTCCTTCCGGGCAACAGGTATGACGCCGTTGTATGCAATCCGCCCTATTCCAGAGCGGACAGCGCGCTCCCTGCCTCCAGCAATGAAAAAATGCTGGCACGGCAGGATTGTTCCTGCACGCTGAAAGATGTGTTCAAGGCAGCGGCTTATCTGCTGGGCTTTCACGGAAAGCTGTACATCGTGCTCCCGGCATACCGTACAGGCGAACTGTTCTCGCTGGCGGAGCAGCACGGCATGCAGGCGAAGATCATCCGCTTCGTACATTCCTATGTCAGTTCCCCGGCACGGCTCATCCTTTTCTGCGCCATGAAGGGGGCATCCTCCGGCGCAGACATCCTGCCGCCCCTGATAGCAAAAGATCCCGGCGGAAATGATTCCGACGAGATCAAACGCATCTATCATCAGTTATGATCACAGGCAGAGCCTTCCGGGCTCTGTCCTTCTTTTTACTCTCCGCCGGTCAGCTGACCCGGCCCTGAAAGGATGGTATAGGACCAGAATTCGGCATATCTCAGATCTTCCCGCCGGATGCCCACGAGCCCCGTATCGAGCACATGGACGATGTGCTTTGAATCGGTGGCGGAATAACTGGTGCGGCACAGCGGATCCAGCACATAGACAAATTCATCATCCGCGTCCGCGAGATACATATAATGCCCCGTGTTTGTGAACGGGCCGCCTGCCGCGGTGAAGATCACCACGCCGCATCCCCTGTTCACAGCGTCCTCAGCCTCGCTGAACCGGGTCGTCTTCGTGACCTCAACGCCGAACATATCGTGGAGCACATTATAGTAAGTCATGTTCGTTCCCGTTTCCTCGCTCCTGCTGACCACGCCGAAGGTATTGTTGCCGCAGGCGAAATCAGCGATCAGAAGAGGCAGGAATTTGGCGACATCCGCAGCGGATGTGATATAGTAACGGATGTGGGACTTATTGCATCTGACCTTGTTGAGAGAACAGGCGCAAAGGGAGCAGTCATGTTTCAGGTACTTCAGGAACGCCGCCAGTTCTTCCTCCGTCAGCACCTGCCTGAGGGCCATGGCGGTGGAGCTGGGGCCGCATCCGCTGTCACCGAAGGTGCGCCGTCTGCTGCTGTCCCCCGACTCATAGTACAGATTGCACCACAGTTCATCGTTCTGGGCGTAATAATATACAGTTCTTCCTGTCGGCAGCACAATGCTCCGCGAATAACCACAAGGAGCGGCAAAATGCCGCTCCACTGAAAGCTCGTCCTCCGCCAGAGCGCAGGGCAGGCAGATATTCGCGAGTAATATGGCTGTGACAAGGATGAGAGAAAGCCTCTTCATCAATCCTCTTCTTCCTCTTCGGGAAGCTCAGCGTTGTGATACACTTCGGTGACATCATCGTTGTCATCCAGCATATCCAGCAGTTTCTGGATCTTCGCCACCATTTCGGGATCATCCACGGCAATGGTGTTCTGGGGGATCATCTGCTTGTCGGCAGAAATAAAGGCATATCCGGCGCCTTCGAGATTCTCGCGCACAGCAGAGAAGTCTCCGGGAGCGGTGATGACTTCGTAGACATCGTCTTCCACCTTCACATCCTCGGCACCGGCATCCAGAGCCACCATCATGATCTCGTCATCATCCATGCCGGGCTCGCGCTCGATCACGATGACGCCTTTGTTGTCAAACATATAGCTGACGGATCCGGGAGTGCCCATGCTGCCGCCGTTCTTATCGAAAATATGACGGATATCGCTGGAGGTACGGTTACGGTTATCGGTAACGATATCCAGAATGATGGCCACACCGCCGGGAGCATATCCTTCATAAGTCATTTCTTCATACTGAGCGCCGGAGCCTTCACCGGCAGCCTTTTTGATGGAACGCTGAATATTATCGTTAGGCATATTGTTGGCTTTCGCCTTGGCAATGATATCCTTCAGTTTTCCGTTGGACTCGGGATTGGCTCCGCCCTCACGGACTGCGATCGCGATCTCACGGCCGATCTTGGTAAAGACCGCTCCGCGCTGCGCGTCAGCTTTGCCCTTTTTTGCCTGAATATTATGCCATTTGGAATGCCCGGACATCGTATCCCCTCCAGATATTCAAGAGATTCATGTATTACAGGTCATTATATCATTATGATCAAAGC
>PITV01000003.1 GCA_017577285.1 Clostridiales bacterium | reverse complement strand
GAGCCCAGCAGGATGCCCTGCCCGGCAAGGGCCTGAACCGTGCTGCTCACGCCCACCAGCAGTCTGCGGTGAGGCACATGATCTGAGAGGAAGGTCTCCAGTTCGCTGTCGAAGGACCATTCTGTCAGCGAAACGCTGTCGGGCATCCGGCTCAGGTTCCGGCGCTCGGCACCCGAGAACGTCACATTGCTCGCGAGGGCATAGACGCCGCCCGCCAGCAGCAGGAGCAGGACGCCGTACAGCAGGATCTTTTCGGGGATATTCTTTCTGTTTGTCCGTTCGCTCATATCACATCCCCCTTAAAACTTGAAATACACGAAGGGGGAGTATCCCTTGGCGCACAGGAAACAGAGGGACAGCGCGAAGAGCACCGCCGCGCAGACAGCCCCGGCGCGGATCACGGCCGGCTTCTGCAGCCATTCCTTCTTCGGCGCGGGCAGGAAACTGATGCATCCGCACAGGATCAGCAGCGGCAGCATGCAAAGCGCCTGACGCAGCACATCGGGAGATCCCGCGCCGTTCATGCCGGCGAGAGAGATATACATGCCCTTGTCCCCGCCCATGAAAATGCTCCAGCCCGCCAGCACGAACAGGTAGGTCAGCAGACGGCGGATGACGGAGGGGATCCGCTCATACCATTTCCGGTTCAGCAGGAGGCGCTTTTCAAGGATCAGCAGCACGCCGAACCACACGCCCCACAGCACAAAATTCCAGCCGGCGCCGTGCCACAGGCCCGTCAGCGCCCACACGATCATGATGTTCAGATCCCGGCGCGCCGTACCCTTATGACTGCCGCCCAGGGGGATGTACACATATTCCTTGAACCAGGTGGTCAGGGACATGTGCCACCGGCGCCAGAAATCCGTGAGGGATACCGCGCGGTAGGGGCGGTCGAAGTTCTCGTTGAAGGTGAATCCCAGAGCCTTGCCGATGCCCAGCGCCATATCGGAATAGCCGGCGAAATCAAAGAAGATCTCAAAGGAGAAGGCGATCAGCGCCAGCCAGGTGCCCACGGTGCCCGCGGCGGCGTAATCGGCCTGCACCATGGATACCAGACGCCCGCAGCTGTCCGCCAGAAGGATCTTTTTGGCAAGGCCGGTGCAGAACCGCTTCATGCCGGAAAGCACCTGCCGGTCGGAAACGGGAACGGGATGCAGCAGCTGCTCCTCAATATCGCTGTAGCGGACGATGGGGCCCGCCACCAGCTGGGGGAACAGGGAGAGGTACACGCCGAAGACCATCAGGTTCTTCTGCAGCCCCACCTTCCTGCGGTACACATCGATCACATAGCTCATGCCCTGGAAGGTGAAAAAGGAGATGCCCGCCGGCAGCAGGGGATCGGCGAAGGACCATTCCAGCCCCAGCAGCGCGTTGACGGTATCCCGCAGAAGGCCGATATACTTGAAAAAGAAAAGGGGCAGCAGATTCAGGATAATGATGATAATGAAGGTCAGCTTTCTTGCCCTGCCCGTCTTTTCCATGATGAGCGCGCCCAGCCAGTCCGTCAGCATGATGAAAAACAGCAGCAGCAAATATACCGGACCGCCCCAGCCGTAAAAGACGAGGGACGCCAGCAGCAGGAAGGGCCGTTTGGCCTTCTCCGGCAGCAGCCTGTGCAGCAGGAGCACCGCCGGAAGGAAAAGCAGCAGGAAAGTAAAGGAGCAGAAGGTCATGGGGGAGATCCTTTCGGAAATGAATGAAGCGCGGCAGCAGCGCCGCGCGTGAATTGCGCCGGGATCACTCGGCGGCCAGGAAGGCCTCCGCTTCAGCCGCGGCGTCCGGGCCGGAGATCATCAGAACGGTCGCCCCGTCCTGCGCGAGCACGGCTTTATCCAGCAGTTCCCACGCGTCCGGCAGATAGTTCTGCGTTTCCTTTACGCGGCGGGCCAGATAGGCGGTGACGGAAGCCAGCACTCTTTCAGCGGCTTCGGGGGAGGGACAGTAAAGCACGATCACCTCGCGGCCTTCCATGCCGCTGTCATCGGTGAGGTAGACAAAATCGGTGTAGTCATCCCCCTCGATGCCCATGATATCCAGCAGATCCTCCTCATACCAGGGGACCAGATCCTCAAAATCGGGCAGGATGACGGCGGCGAGCTCTTCCAGGGAAAGGGCCTGCACAGCTTCACCGGCGGGGGCCGCTTCCTCCGCGCAGGCTGCCGTTACGGTGCACAGCAGCACGCACGCCAGGATCAGGGCGATGAGTCGGTTCGTGTTTTTCATATGACAGATCCTCCGTTCATGAATGTTCACTGCGCCGCCCGCTCTTCGCGGATGCGGTCTCTGGCAAAGTCCTGAAGCACGCCCAGCCAGATATCCAGCCCGTCGCTGCTCAGATGGCAGCGCCCGTCCGAGGTATATTTCTTGGGCAGATAGCCGTCCTCATCCTTGAGGGAGGTGGCGATATCCAGATAGTATACGCCCCGTTCCTCGCACTTTGCTTTCAGGGCGGCGTTGTAGTTATCCCACATGGTGCGGTAGTCCTTCTTGCGGCAGAAGGAGCGGGTGACGGGCGTGAGGGACATGAACACCAGTTTCGTGTCGGGGCTTCCCTCCAGGCACAGATCGATGATGCGGTCCACCCAGCCGATGCCCTTTTCGATCTTTTCGCCCACATAGTCATTCAGGCCGAGCAGGATGAAAACATAATCCGCCCCCGCCTTTTTCACGCACTTCCACAGGGGAAGCTCCTCACCGCCGAGGGTCAGGTTCACATTATTGCTGCTGGCGTTCTTCCGGGAGCCGTTGTACAGCATGTAGCTCTGGGCGGTGGAATAGCGGCACCCCTTCATGAAGGATTTGTCCTTCTTCTGGATCTCTTTGATGCGCACCCGCAGCTGTGATGTGACCGAATCGCCGATGAACAGCGCTCTGCTGAAAAACGCGTTGACTTCCTCATCGGTCACCTCGATCTCCTCCGCGGGGGCTGACGCCGCCTCCTGCGGGGGAACGGCGGTCTCCTCCGCCGGCGCGCATACGGGCAGCACTGCCATTACCAGCAGCAGGATCAGCATTTTTTTCAGAATGTCTTTCACAGGATCACCTCCGCCGCGGCGCGTCATTTTTATCCGCCGCGCGCATATTGCCTTTTATTCCTCCCACCAGGGGGTATACCTGCCGAAAAAGTTCTTTTTTTCCTTCTCGGTAAAGTTGGTGTCGATCAGCTGTTTCATGACGGGCCCGAAATATGTCCTCATCTCGGCATCCGTCAGCTTCATGGCCTTCTGCAGCAGCAGGACGGATACGGCGGGACGCCGCCGGGCGTGGTTTTTGACAGCGTTCACATTCTGTTCCCACGCGGTCATCTTCAGATTCTTCCATCTGGCGATGTGCCGGGGGAGCAGGAGACGCAGGGTATCCTCCCAGGCCGTGAACCTTTCATTCATGTACGGCCACAGGAAGCTGTGCTCCAGGATCTGCGCGTACCGGTTCAGAAACCTTGCCTTCATTTCCGGCACCGCCAGCAGCGCGTTCAGCGGCTCGTGGCGGAAGCCCTGATACTTGCCGCTGACAGGGCGGATATAGTATCCGATGGGATCGGGGTTCCACTCGTCATTGTTGAACCCGGCCTCCACATCGAACAGCAGGTATTTCCATTTTCCGCCCGGCACGCGGTACATGCGCACGTTGGTGAAATCGCCGTTGCCGATGATCATTTCGAAGGCGGCGTGGGTGAAAAGACTGTCGATATCCAGCCGCTCCTCCACCCAGGCGAGATTTTCGGGGATGTTCAGATCCTTTGTCTTGCAGAACTGCACCAGTTCCAGCCAGTCGGCGTTGCTGCCGTTCTGCGTGAACTGATCGGACCCGGAACGGGCCAGGATATCGATGGAATCGATGTCATCCTCATCCGTCACGCCCTCCCAGGCGGCCACGAAATACTTGTTGATCTTTTCCCGCAGGTTGTAATGGCCCCAGTATCTGCCGTTGATGTACACTTCCACGGCGATGCCGTCCTGATACAGCAGATCCAGCCCTTCAGCCAGAGAGGAGAAGACGCAGTCCCGCAGACGGGTGGAGAAGGCATCGCTGTTGGCGCTCCTCAGCAGCAGGCTCTTGTACTCCGCATAGTTCCGCTTGGGGAACGGGTTGAAACGGAAAAGGTTATCCCCGTAGGCGTTCCGGGCATACAGGGCGATGGATTTCTGGGTGTTCTGCCTCGCGGAATGTCCCGCCGCCGTGAAGGTGCCCACCTGATTGATCAGGCATTCGCCGTTTTCATCGAAGTACTCGATGTTGGCCGGGTACTCAAATTCCTTTTCGTAGTTGGGCGTGCTGCCGGTGCCCTTTACCAGCGCGCCGGTCTTTTCATTGAACAGGTATTTCTCATCGCTGATAAGGCACACCACGGGGACCGGATGCTCCTCCTTGATCAGATAGGTGGCGCCGGCTGTGGCGCTGGGCACGGCGTTATCATTGAAAGCGCGCACTCTGAGACAGCCTGTGGCGGAAAAGGTCACGCCGCTTCCCGGCAGCTTTTTGCTCTTTTCCGTGGGGGTGGAGCCGTCGGTGGTGTAGCGGAGGGTGTCGCCCGGGGCGCCGGAGGCGGTCACGGTGATCTTTCCGTCATAGAAACCGCCCTCCATGGACAGAACGGGCGTTTCGCAGCGGTATGCATAGCCCTTCTTCGGGTTTTCCCTGCCGGGCGTGGCCGAGGCGAGGAACATGCAGGCGTCGCCGCCCTTGGGCAGGCCCCAGCTGACGGTGCCGTACTGCCGGGGCACATACAGCCGCGTGATGACCGTTTCGCCGTCAGCAGCCGTCAGGATCAGGGTGGCGCCCTTCGCGGAAATTTTGAATGTTGTGTAGTAGACGGAGTTCTTCCCCTTGTCATGCTCCTCACCGGTGCAGTAAACGGTGAAATACTTGCCGGCGCCCAGCTTGCTGCCGGAGGGGAACTGCCATTTCAGGGGCTTGTCCGGATCGTTGGAAAGCCAGCAGCCGCTCAGGTCCACCGCCTTTTTTCCGGGGTTGTACAGCTCCAGCCAGTCATAGGCGTGACCGTTCGTATAGGTGCCGTTGGAGGCCATGACCTCATTGATGATCACGCTGTCCCCTGCGGCAAGGGCGGAGACCGCCGGGAACAGGGGACACAGCACCGGCAGGATCAGAAAGAGCGCCAGCAGCAGGGAGAACGCCTTACAGGTACTTTTCATTGAACTTCTTTTTCTCCTCCGGATTGATGTATTCCACTTCCATCCGGTCGAAAGAGACAGACTCGATAAAATGATCGGGCAGGAACCTTGTCTGGGAAAAGGCCTCCCAGTCCCGCCTGTGCTTGTCGATCACCAGCGGACGGGGCACGTCAAGACGGTGGCAGGCCTCTTCGAGGGCGCCTTCCCATTCATCGCGGGCGCAGGGCTGCGTGATATCCTTCTCTATGCGGTTCCTTTTCATGAGCCTTACCCAGATCCCCGTGTCTGCCATGCCCGCGCCTCCTTGACATTCTTTCCCTATTATCCCATAATCGTGCCCGTCTTGCAAGTGCAAATCCGTTCCGGAGGCAGGGGAGGCTCCATGTTTTCAAATTGTTTACAATCCGTAAATAAAGCCGGATTGATTTGCTGTATGGGTTGTGCTAATATGTAAAGGAAGAGAAGCGAGAGAAGGATATCTCTTCGGGAGGAGAAACAGGAATGAGATCCACAAAAGCATATGTGCTGTTTTTGCTGCTCCTGGTATGCGTGTTCGGCCTGTGCGCCTGTGTGGGAGTCGATGATACGAGCAAGCAGAGCTTTGCCACCCCGGTAGGCTCCGTTCCCACTGTGAACGCCAATGTGACCGCTGTTCCCAATCCCGTTGTCACAGCCGCTCCCGACAAGGTGCAGAGCCTGGTGAACACCACCTGGAAACTGGGCCTTTCGGATTACGCGGCGCTGACGGGCGAGCCGCTGACAGGCGGGCTGAGCGGTGAGGTGCAGTACGGCTTCTATGCTGACGGCACCTATATGGCGCTGATCAATATCACGGCGCCCCAGGCGAGACAGAACGCGGTATACGGAAGCTACACCCTGTCAGATACAGATATCACGATCGAAAAACTGGGCACTTTCCCCTATGCCACCCAGAGCGGCTATCTGTTCCTTTACGCCGGAAACAGCTGGGTCACCCTGAGCCCCATCAACTGATCCCCGGGGCAGCGATCCTGCACCCGGGAAACGATAACAAGGAGATATGACGTATGAAAAAGACCCTGATCACCCTGCTTTGCCTGCTGGCTGCGCTGATGATTTCCTGCTGCGGTCTGTGTGAGAGCACACAGGCTTCCCCGGATGATGTTCTTGCCACTGTGAACGGCGTTCCCGTCACCCGCGGAGATGTGGACGGAAGAGTTCCCGTCTATGTCGCCTACTATACTGAAAACGGCTATGATGTGAGCGGCGAGACCGAGATGCATATCATCCGTTCCTTCTGCCTGGATGCCTGCATCCAGAATGAGCTGCTCATCCAGCACGCGCCCGAACTGGACGCCGTGCCTTCGGATGAGGAGATCGCGCAGGCTGCCGCTCAAATGGAGCAGATGTGGGATGAGACGGCGCTTTCTGTCGCGCAGGAACAGTTCGGCCTGACCGCCGATGCCGGCGAGGAGGACAGAGCGGCCGCCATCGCGCAGGCGGAAGCCTTCCTGACGGAGAACACCGGTTATACGCGTGAGACCCTGGCGGCCGAGGCGGTGGAGAACCTCCGTTATTCCAAGGTCGTCAAGGCCGTATGCACCGACCTCTCTGTAAGTGATGAGGATGTGGCTGCCACCTATGCCGAACTGGTCGCTCAGGAAATGGACGCCATTCAGGGCAGCGTGATGATGTATGAATATTATTCCTATTACGGATATGAACTCCACTTTGTCCCAGAGGGATACCGCGGTGTGATCCAGATCCTGCTGGCTGTGGATGAGGGACTGCTGAACACCTATCAGCAGCTGGCCGCTTCCACTGATGAGAGCGTAACGCCCGAAATGGTGGAGGAAGCCCGTCTGGCCGTCGTCGCCTCCGTGCAGCCCGCCATCGATGATATCAATGCCCGGTTTGCCGCCGGCACCCCCTTTACGGACCTGATCGCGGAATACAATATCGACCCCGGCATGACCGATGCGGATACGCTGGCCAACGGCTATCAGGTGCATCAGGAAAGCTTCGTGTGGGATCCCGCCTTCGTGCAGGCCGCCTTCTCCGTGGATGAGGTCGGTCAGATGAGCGCTCCCTTCGTGGGCGATTACGGCATCTACATCGTGTACTATCTGCGGGATATCCCCGCCGGCGCTGTGGATATGACGGATGATGTGCGCGCCGAGATCGTTGAAATGATCCTGGAAGACAGGCAGGATGATACGCTGAACGCCCTGCTGAACGTCTGGACCGAGACCGCTGATATCGTCTACAGCGAGGAAGCGCTTGCCTCTTATGTCTACATTCCCGAAGAGTGAACATCTCCGGCGTCTGAAAACAGGATACAGAAAAACAGGAGCTCCGGGCACCGGTCCGGGGTTCCTGTTTTATGTATGGAGTTTATCTCATGCCGGTTTACAGCCTTGCGACGCCGCTGTCTCTCGCCGCCTGAGCCACAGCCGCGGCGACGGCCTTTCCCACCCGGGGGTCGAAGGCCCTGGGCATGATATTGCCGGGCGAAAGCTCTTCATCGCTCACCAGATCCGCGATGGCGCGGGTGGCGGCCAGCTGCATCGCCTCGTTGATATCCCGGGCACGCACATCCAGCGCGCCGCGGAAGATGCCGGGGAAGGCCAGCACATTGTTGATCTGATTGGGAAAATCGCTGCGCCCCGTGCCCACGATGAAGGCGCCCGCCGCGAGGGCCAGATCGGGCATGATTTCAGGGGTGGGGTTGGCCATGGGGAAGACGCAGGATCTTTCATTCATGCTCTTTACCATTTCTGGAGTCACGACACCGGGGGCGGAAACGCCCACGAACACATCGGCGCCCTTCATGGCGTCCGCGAGGGTGCCGGTCAGATGCCGGCGGTTGGTGACTTTCGCCATTTCGGCATGGGCGGGGGAAAGCTCCATGCCCTCGCAGATGATGCCGAAGCGGTCGCACAGCGTTACATCCTCCGCGCCCAGCAGCATCAGATGCTTCGCGATGGAGATGCCGGCCGCGCCTGCCCCGTTGATGACGATGCGGGCGGATGCGATCTCCTTCTTTGCCAGGCGCAGGGCGTTGCGGACCGCGGCGCCCACCACGATGGCGGTGCCGTGCTGATCATCATGGAACACGGGGATATCGCACATTTCCCGCAGGCGCCTTTCCACCTCGAAGCAGCGGGGAGCGGAAATGTCTTCCAGATTGATGCCGCCGAAACTGCCGCTGAGCAGGTAAATGGTGCGCACCAGCTCATCGGTATCCTGGGTCTTCAGGCAGATGGGGAAGGCGTCCACACCGGCAAACTCCTTG
Source organism: Clostridiales bacterium (assembly GCA_017577285.1). Classification (GTDB taxonomy): domain Bacteria; phylum Bacillota; class Clostridia; order Christensenellales; family Aristaeellaceae; genus ZC3RG03. Next base: position 26,506 of record PITV01000003.1, on the reverse strand, counting down.
AACAGGCAGCATTTGCCCTCCATTACGGGCATGCCGGCCTCCGGACCGATATTGCCCAGCCCCAGCACCGCGCTGCCGTCAGTGATGACCGCCACCAGATTGCTCCGGCGCGTGAGGGAGTAGGAAAGATCCGGATCCTTTTCGATGGCGAGGCAGGGCTCCGCCACACCGGGGGTGTAGGCCAGGGACAGATCCCCGGCGTTCCCGACCTTCACGCGGCTGATGACCTCTATTTTTCCCTGCCAGTCATAGTGGCATTTCAGGGATTCTTGACGTACATCCATTTTTTTCACCCGTACAGTATGTTATTTCATGTTTCTTTCGCGGAGCGTGTTCAGGTAATCGCCGATATCCTCCATGGCCGTCCTCAGCTGATCCGGCTCGGGCAGCATCACGATGCGGAAATGATCCTGCTGCGGATACCCGAAACCGGTGCCGGGCACGATCAGGATGTGCTTTTCACGGAGCAGTCCCAGCCCGAACGCGTGATCGTCCTCAATGCCGAAGGACTTGATATCCAGTTTGGGGAAGAGGTAGAAGGCCGCCCTGTTCTCCACAGCGGTGATGCCTTCCGTGCGGCTGATCACTTCCATGACCGCCCTGCGCTGTTCCCACAGCCTGCCCCCGGGCACCAGCATGGCTTTTGTGCTGGCCTCGTCCTTCAGGGCGGCGGGGATCACCAGCTGGGTCAGGGTATTCCCGCACAGCCGCATGCTGCTGAGGCGCTCCATGGCGTCCCGGATATCCGACAGGATGTCATCCTTTCCGCTCAGCACGCACCAGCCGCAGCGGAAGCCGCAGATGATGTGGCTCTTGCTCAGGCCGTTGCAGGTGATGACGGGCAGATCGGGCGCCAGAGCGGCACAGGAGTAATGGGGGATATCATCCAGCACCAGCCGGTCGTAGATCTCATCCGAAATGATGATCAGATGATGCCTGCGGGCAATATCCAGCAGCCTCAGGAGCGCTTCCTTATCGTATACGGCGCCGGTGGGGTTGTTGGGATTGATGATCAGCAGCGCCCTTGTGCGGGGGGTGATCTTCTGTTCTATATCCTTTTCATCGGGGTACCAGTCCTGCTGCTCGTCGCAGGTGTACAGCACGGGAACAGCGCCCGCCAGCCGCGCGCCGTTGCTCCACAGGGAATAGCAGGGACACGGCATCAGCACCTCGTCTCCCGGGTCGAGCATCGTCAGACACAGCATCTGCGCCGCCTCGCTCACGCCGTTGCAGATGAAGACGTCATCGGGCGTGATATCCCGGATGCCCTTGCCGGTCTCATATCCGCAGATGGCCTCCCGGGCATCCTTCATTCCCCGGCTGTCGCAGTAGGCCACCGCCCGGTCCATGCCCGCCAGCAGCGCTTCACGCACGCTCTCCGGCATGCCGAAACCGAACGCGGCGGGGTTTCCCGTGTTCAGCCGCAGTATTTTTTCGCCCTGCTGCTCCAGCTTCAGGGCCTCGTGATACAGTTTCCCACGGATGTCCGAGTGGATCAGGTCCATCCTTTCAGCACTTTGTATCTTATCCATTGCTTTGCCTTCCATTCGCTTCTGTGCAGACGCACTAAATTAAAAGTATAGCATACTTTCCCGCGTTTTTCCATACCGGGGCTGTATTTTCCGGGCATGACGGGTCATTTTCCTCCTCTTTCCGGTGATGAAAAGCACGGATCCGGAGCATTCCGGACCGTTTTGCTGATTTATACGATTATTTTGTTTTGACGTAACACCCGGTTTCGGCTATAATAAATATATCATCTGAATACAGACGAAATGAAAGGAATAATCCGTATGAGCAAAAGCAAAGTATATTTCTCTGATTTCCGGGTGGATTTCAACAGCGCCGGGCTGACCGCCAAATTCAGGAAGCTGCTGAAGGCCGCCGGCATCGGTGAGATCGATATGGACGGACGGTTCGTGGCGATCAAGATGCATTTCGGCGAGCTGGGAAATCTCGCCTTCCTGCGTCCCAACTGGGCCCGCACCCTGGCGGACATGGTGAAGGAGCAGGGCGGAAAGCCCTTCCTGACGGATTGCAATACCCTGTATCCCGGCAGCCGCAAGAACGCGCTGGAGCATCTGGACTGTGCCTGGCGCAACGGCTTCACTCCCTATACAGTGGGCTGTCCCGTGATCATCGCGGACGGACTGAAGGGAACGGATGACATCACTGTGCCGATCCGGAACGGTGAAAGCCTGCAGGAGGCCAAGATCGGCCGCGCCGTGATGGATGCCGATGTGTTCATCAGCCTGAATCATTTCAAGGGTCATGAGGAAGCCGGCTTCGGCGGCGCCCTGAAGAACATCGGCATGGGCTGCGGAAGCCGTGCCGGCAAGAAGGATCAGCATGCCTGCGGAAAGCCCAGCGTGGATGAAAAGCTCTGCCGCGGCTGCAGGCGCTGCATGCGGGAGTGCGCCAACGAGGGTCTGGTCTTCAATGAGGAGACCCGCAAGATGTCCGTGAATACCGAAAAGTGCGTAGGCTGCGGCCGCTGCGTGGGCGCCTGCAACTTTGACGCCATTGCCTTTACCAACTACAATGCCAACACCGAACTGAACCGCCGCATTGCCGAGTACAGCATGGCGGTGCTGGACGGACGGCCCAATTTCCACATCACGCTGGTGTGCGATATCTCTCCCTTCTGCGACTGCCACAGCGAGAATGACGCGCCCATCCTGCCCGATGTGGGCATGTTCGCCTCCTTTGACCCGGTGGCGCTGGATCGGGCCTGCGTGGACGCCTGTCTCGCCAACAAGCCGCTCCCCAATACCTGGCTGACCGATGAGATGAGCAAGCCCGGCTTTGTGGACAAGCATGATCATTTCATGAACACCCGCCCCAACAACGAATGGAAGGCCTGTCTGGAGCATGCTGAAAAGATCGGCATCGGCACCAGAGAGTATGAACTGATCACAGTGAAATAAAAAGAGAGCCCGCCAAAGCATCTCCCACCTGAAGGATACATGTATACAGATCTGTTTATGAAAGTGCAGGACGCGCCCTGCGAAAATATGAATTTTATCCGCAAGCTCCCGATCCCGAAAGAAATCAAGGAGCTTTTTCCCGTGACGCTCGCCCAGGCGGCCGTGAAAAAGGAGCGTGACGCGCAGATCCGCGACATCCTGACCGGAAAGAGCGATAAGTTCCTGCTGATCATCGGCCCCTGCTCGGCCGACCGTTCTGACGCCATCCTCGCCTATCTGGAAAAACTGAAAGGGGCGGCGGAACAGACGGGGGACAAACTGGTGATCGTCCCCCGGGTGTTCACCAACAAGCCCCGCAGCGAGGGCACCGGCTACATGGGCATGCTGCATCAGCCAGATCCGGCATCCAGCCCGGATCTGCTCAGGGGGCTCATCGCCATCCGCACTCTGCATCTGAACGCGCTGAAGGATTACGGCTTCACCTGCGCGGACGAACTGCTTTATCCCGATAACTTCCGCTATCTTTCCGACCTGCTCAGCTATACCACCGTAGGCGCGCGCTCGGTGGAGGATCAGTACCACCGGCTCACCGCCAGCGGGCTGGATATCCCGGTGGGCATGAAGAACCCCATTTCCGGCAGCATCGGCGTGATGCTCAATTCCATCCTGGCGGCCAACAGCAAGCACGCGTTCCTGTACAGGGGATGGGAGGTAATGACCAGCGGGAATCCTCTGACACATGCGGTGCTGCGGGGATACAAGAAGCCGGGCGGACAGGATGCCAGCAACTGCACCTATGACGAGCTGTGCCGCATCCGGGAAACGATCGGCGAAAGCGGCATCGCCTGCAGGAGCGTCATTGTGGATGTGAACCATTCCAATTCGGGAAAGGATCCCTTCAGGCAGATCGATATCTCTCTGGATGTGCTGAAAAGCCGGGCGAAAAATCCCGACCTGCGCGGCATGGTGCGCGGACTGATGATCGAAAGCTATCTGGAGGACGGCTGTCAGGAGGTGGGCGGCGACCGCTTCGGCTGCAGCATCACCGATCCCTGTCTGGGCTGGGAAAAGACGGAAAAACTGATCATGGATATCGCCGACCGCGTGTGACCGGAAATGATTCCGGACTGCCGGCGCAAAAATAACTCCGTACCGGAATGACCGGCACGGAGCTTTTTCATATCACATTCGCTTTCTGTTCAGAAACGGAAAACTCAATATCCTCCGCCGAGGACCGCGTCCAGGCTTTCGGGCAGAAAGATGCCGCCTTCGGCATTCCGCTTTTCGGCTTCCTCCATGATCGCTTTGGTGGCGCTGACGCCGCAGCGGGCAGCACCGGCCAGACGGCAGGCCAGAATGGCATCCAGGGTGCGGATCCCGCCGGAGGCCTTGACGCGCACCTTCTCAGAAACGGACTCGCGCATCAGCTTCACATGGTGGACCTTGGCTCCGGCGCTGCCGTAGCCAGTGGAGGTCTTGACAAAATCGGCACCGGCGGCCTCGCTGAGGCGGCAGGCGGCGACGATCTGTTCATCGGAAAGATAGCAGGTCTCCAGAATGACCTTCAGGATGGCGTCACGGCCGTGGGCGCAGGCGGCCAGCTGAGCGATCTCATCTTGTACGAAGGCTTCATCCCCCGCCAGCATTCTGCCGATGTTCAGCACCATGTCCAGCTCCTTGCAGCCGTCATCCAGGGCGCGCTGCGCCTCGAACACCTTCACATCGGTGCGGTGGTTCCCGTGGGGGAAACCGATCACGGTGCAGGGCAGCACATCGCTGCCGGACAGGAGCTTCGCCACGAGGGGCATATCCCCGGGACGGGCGCACACGGTGGCGCTGCCGTAGCGCAGGGCGATATCGCATCCCTTGCGGATGTCTTCTTCGGTGAGGTAGGGCTGGAGGGTGGAATGATCCAGCATCTTGGCAATATCTTTCAAAGCAACGCGTTCAGGCATGACAGGCATCTCCTTTTCTGATGTGTTCCTCACGGACAGTATATCACTTTCCGCTGTAATAATCCATAGTGACTTCGTTGGTCTCCACCAGGACGGTGTTCTGGTTCAGGGCGGCGATCACCTCATCGCAGATCTGATATACGGTGCCGGCATCCGCGCCGTCGATATAGCAGACGATGGTCTGCTCGACCGTGACGGTGTGGGATTCATCGAACCAGCGGCCCTCGGCCTGCGCCAGGGTGTATCCGTCCAGATGGGACAGGCAGATGTTGTCCACGATGCTGATCGCCTCTTCGATGGGGATCTCCTGCTTATAGGTATCCTTGTCGTTGGTACCGATGTAAAGCACATACTGGGTGGAGGTCTCATTCCCGGCTTTTTGCTCCTGCTGACAGTTTCCCAGCACCACTACGCCGAGAAACGCGCAGAAGCCGATGCACAGCGCCAGCAGGATGATGATAATGATGTTTCCCGTGTTTTTCTTTTCTCCGCTCATTGAATATCCCTTCTTTCTTCTGTCTGACAGATCCCGCGCTGCGGGATCAGACCTCTGATATCTCGTCCAGCGTCATGGAGAAGCCGGGCACGCACTCCGCCATGAAATCCTGCACTTCGGGCAGATCGATGGCGTCGATGGCCTTCTTCGTGGCCTTGCGGGCGCTCTCAAATTCCATGTTGCCCGCTTTCTTCTCTTCCAGACACTTGATGTAGGCGCAGATCTTGTCCGCCGCCTTCACCACCCGCCACTCGGGGGCGGATTCATCCTGCGCGATCAGCGGACGGTAGTTATCGCGCACGTCAGCGGGCAGCATCGCCAGCAGCCTGTCCGCCGCCTCCTCCTCCAGCTTGTTGTACTCGGAGCGGATGGCGGGGTTGTTGTGCTTGATGGGGGTGGGCAGATCGCCGGTGATCACCTCGCAGGCATCGTGATACAGCCCCAGCGCCATCACGTGCTCGGCGTCATAATCCCTGCTGTAGCGGCTGTTTCCGATCAGCGCGATGCCGTGCGCCACCATGGCGGTCTGCAGGGCATGCTCCATGTCGTTCTCGTCCCGGGTGTTGCGCATCAGTCCCCAGCGCTGGATATAGCGCATGCGGCTGACGTAGGCGAAAAAATGATGCTCCATTGTGTTCTCCTTGTTCTTTCTGATCTTTTCATGCCGGCGTCCTTGACAGGATGCGCGTCTGTGTTATAATGACAGCGTATCCGCTGGGGGTGCCGCGAACGCGGCTGAGAGAGTCCCTTGGAACCTGTGTAGGTTATCCTACCGGAGGGAAGCGGCGCGCGCTATGAAACATCGCGCTCATCCGTTTCCCGCATGTGATGCATGCGGGCTTTTTATATGCCGGAACCCGCATATCAAATCAGTGTGGGAGGCTCATTATGGAATGGTTCTCTGATATTTTTGCCAGGTTTTCCGAATTCGGCACAGGTGCGCTGATCACGGTGTTTTCCCTGATCGCCCTGGCCGCTGTGCTGATGATCATCACGGGAAAGAAAAATTCCTTTTCCGCCCGGAGCATAGCCTACGGCGCCATCAGCATCGCCCTGAGCTTCGTGCTCAGCTTCATCCGTCTGTTCCGCATGCCCAACGGCGGTTCGATCACGCCGGCCAGCATGCTGCCCCTTCTGATCTATGCCGCGGCCTTCGGCACCCGCCCCGGCGTTGTCTGCGGCGTGGCTTACGGCGTGCTGCAGTTCATTCAGGGAGGCGAGATGTTCCATCCGGTGGAGTTCATCCTGGACTTTCTGCTGGCCTTCGCGTTTCTGGGCCTGGCCGGTATCCGCTTTCCGAAAAAGTGGAAGACCTGGGGCATCCTCTGCGCCATGCTCTGCGGTATCCTGGGACGCTGCCTGTGCGCCACGCTGGCAGGCTACTTCGTCTGGGGCAGCGAGCTGTGGGCCAGCTTTGTGTACAACATCACCTATCTGGGGCCGGACGGAGCCATCTGTCTGCTTCTGGCCTATCCTCTGGCGCCCCGGCTCATCCGGATGATGCGCAGCGGGGAGAGGGCGCAGGGCTGATATTTCCCCCTGCCGGAAGATCCCCTACAGTTTATCCCCAAACTGCCGTTTTGTAAAGAGCGCAAACAGGCCCGTCCTGGGCGCTCTTTTTTTCATACAGGCAGAGATCCGCGGGGGATACCGCCTTTCCCGGCGGCGGACGCGCATTCCGCCGGATGTGTGAAAATGCTTGCATACAGAGCTGAAACGGTGGTATAATCTGTGCAGATAACAGCATGTCCGTTCACCGAATAATGAAATGGAGCATAGAGAAATGAACAGATCCGGAAAGATCATAAAACCTCTCATCCTCATCGCTCTGAGCGCGGTCATCCTCATGTCCGTCGCTCTGGCTGAAGGCTTCAGTAATGATCCTGTCGCCATCGATAAAGCGGCGGATTCTGTGCTGATGCTGGAAATATATGACAAGTACGGAAATCTGACCGCCACCGGCAGCGGCTTTGTGGCGTTCGACAACATGACCCTGGTGACCAATTATCATGTGGTGGAGGACGCGGTCTCCATCGTGGCCAACAGCGATGACGGCGTGCGGTACAAGATGGGCCGGGTGCTGATCACCGATGAGATCAAGGATATCGCCATCGTCAGCTTCGGTTCCCCCACCGGGCTGGAGCCCCTTCCGCTCTCCTCCAATACCGGCCTGATGCGTGCTCAGAACGTTGTGGCCATCGGCAGCCCGAAGGGCATCACGAACACTGTGTCCATCGGCAATATCAGCGCCATTTATTCCGAGGACGGCGTGAAATGGATCCAGTTCACCGCGCCCATCAGCCACGGCAGCAGCGGCGGCGCCCTGTTCAACGATGACGGCGAGGTCATCGGGATCACCAGCGCGTACATCGTTGATACGCAGAATGTCAACCTGGCGGTCAATATCACCGAGGTCACCGATCTGTACCGGAAGCTGAACGCGGGTCCCACCGCCCGGCCGACAGCGACAGTGAAGCCCGCCGCAGGTTCCTCCGCCGAGGCGGATTCCTACTGCTCAAGGGGCGATGATTATTACAGGACTGAGGATTACAGGCGCGCCTATGACAACTACATGACGGCAGCGGGCCTCGGCAGCGCGCTGGCCTATGACAGGCTGGGGGATATGTACTACTTCGGCCTGTATGTGGATCAGGATATGCAGAAGGCCTATGAGAATTACTATAAAGCCGCCCAGATGGGCGATCCGGACGGCATGGCCGATGTGTTCTGGATGTACTACAGTGAATATACATCGAAGCTCACCGCGGCGGAGGCCTTCATGTGGGCGGAGAGATCCGCGAATGCCGGCAATGTCCGGGGCATGAAGTATCTGGCCTACTGCTACGAGGACGGGATCGGCACGGAGGAGAACATCCGCCAGGCGATCGTATGGTATGAGCGCGCATCGGCGGAGGGCGATGAATTCGCCTACTTCCGGCTGGGCTGCATCTATATGCTGGATGACCGGTATACCGACTATCAGAAAGCCTTTGAGATCTTCAGCAAGCTGGCGGACAAGAACAACCAGAACGGATATTACGGCCTGGGCGTGTACTATTATTTCTGCCCCGATGTGAAGGAAAAAGACAAGCACCTGGCAAAGGACAATCTGGAAAAAGCGGTGGCGATGGACGATACGGACTATATTGCCTTCTATCTTCTGGGCATGGTGTATGAAGAGGGCTACGGCGTGAGTCTTGATTACGGAAGAGCCGCTGAATACTACATGAAGGCGTATGAGATCTCGGGAGATGCCGAATATAAGGACTACGCGGACGAATGCAGGGCGAAGTCCGGATATTCCGTTACAGCCGCACCCAAACGCACCGCTACGGCCACGCCGAGACGCACGGCTACACCTACCCCGAAGCGCACGGCGACACCGAAACGCACGGCTACACCCACCCCGAAGCGCACGGCGACACCGAAACGCACGGCTACACCCACCCCGAAGCGCACGGCAACCCCGAAGCGTACCGCCACTCCCGCGCCGCGGTCCTCCGGCCAGTATGTGCTCATTTCCAACGGCTGCAATGTGCGCAAGGGCCCCGGTACAAATTATGAAAAAGTGGGATACGCCAATGACGGCGATATGTACATCTATCTGGATACCGTCCAGGGGACGAACGGGAGCACCTGGTACAAGATCATGTACAGCGGAACGGAAAATTATGTTTCCGCTTCCTACGGAAAGATCATTTCAGGAAGATCTGACGGGGGACTGGAAGTGAAGAGCCCGGGCTACGGTGAGTGGAACGCTAACGGGGACAAGCTGAGCTTCCATTTCGAGGTCGTCAATCCTTCCGCGGAGAAAACGGTCAAATCCTATGTGATCAGTGTGTACACCGTGGATCAGAACGGAACGAGGAGCAGCAGCTACACCTACGTCATCTACCGGCAGGTAGAGCCGCTGAGCGAGATGTATTCGGACTACTTTGACATCCCGGACAGGGCCCGTATCCATGAGGTGAATGTCGCCGTCAAACAGACGAATTACACAGACGGAACGCGGATCATTACGGATGACAGTGATCTGATCTACTACTACTGGACGATCAAATGATCTGCTCCGCTTCCTGACAGGACAGAAAATTCCATATGCAAAAACACGCCCTCCGGCTGTCTGGCCGGGGGGCGCGCTGTTTTCCGGGCGCCGGATATCAGGAAAGATCGGCGCCTGCCTCTATGAATTTCGCCTGCATGGTGGGATTCCCCTTTGTCAGCTTTTTGATGGAAAGCTCCTCCACCTTGTCATTGGCCAGACGCAGCTGACGGTCGGATTTCATCAGCGTTTCGCGTACGTCCTGCAGCTGCCTGATGGCCTTGTCGATTTCCTTTACGGCCTCTTCGAACCGCTTGCTGGCCTGCTCGTAATTGTAGGTGAAGCCCTTTTTGAAATCGTTCATGGCGGCCTCAAAATTGGTCACATCGATATTCTGAGCCCGGACCACCGCCAGCTCCTTGCGGTACTGCACGGAATCCAGCGCGGCGTTGCGCAGGAGGGAGATCATGGGGATAAAGAACTGGGGGCGGATGACGAACATTTTCGGATAGGCGTAGGATACATCCACGATGCCCGAATTGTACAGCTCGCTGTCGGATTCCAGCATGGAGACCAGAACGGCATACTCGCAGCCCTTCTCCGTGCGATCCCTGTTCAGCTCTTTGAAAAAGTCCTCGTTCCGGTGCTTGGAGGCGGTGGTGTCCATCTCGTTCTTCATTTCGAACATGATGGAGATGAACTCGATCCCGTCCTCTGTGGATTCACGGAAGATGAAATCGCCCTTGCTGCCGCTGGACGCGTCATTATCCTTGCCGAATTCCGCCCGGGGGAAGGCTGTCATCCGGATCCGATTGAACTCGGTCAGGCAGTGCTGCTCCAGCGATTCGCCCACCATCTTTGTGGACAGGCGCGCCTTGAAATCCCGCAGCTGCTGGATGGTGTCATCCCGCAGGGCGAGTTCATTCCTGTGCTGCTCCGCGATGCTGTGTTCCCTGTCCTCGGCCGCCCGCTTATCCGATTCGATCTGGATTGTCAGCCGTGTGATCTCCGCGTCCTTTTCCTGCAGGGCGGTGGCGATGGCCAGCTGCTTTTCCGTGGAGGCGGACTGCACATCGGCCTGAAGCCGGGTGATCGTCTGCTCGCGGCTGCTGATCTCCTGCTGGCGGCGGTTCTCCGCTTCCGCCAGGGCGGATTCTCTCTGGGCGTCCATGGAGGTCTTCTGCAGGGAGAGCTTCTGCTCCAGCTCCTTTACCTGCGCGCGAAGGTCGTATATCGTTTTGTTCATGTCCTCCCTGGTCTCGGAGACAGCCAGACTGACGGCGCTTTTCTTATCCGCGGCGAACGCCTGCTCCCGCACGGTGATCTCCCTGTTGAACTGGTCGTCCCGCACCTGTTTCACGATGGCGGCATAACCCGCTTCATCCACCTGAAAAACCTCGCCGCAGCGGGGACATTTGATCTCATTCATCTTTTTTTTCCTGCTTTCATAGAAATATCAGCCGGCAGCGCACCCTATCTACAGATCACGCGTAGAGGTATTCGAGGTATTCCGCACGGGTGCTTTCACATCCGTGCCTGTTTTTCCTGACAGGATTCCATTTGAACCAATCCGGGAGCAAATAGGTGGTCACGATCACATGATCAGCTGTTGAGACCAGGATGAGTTTGTTTTTGCAGACATACGGATCACAGCCGCGATCCCGTTTTTCTTCCAAATAACGCCTTTCTTTACCGATGTAATCAGTATAAGGACGCGCGTTTTTCAGGTCTGTCTGTAACTGGATTCTGCTGCGGTTCTTACCGTGGATGCCATAACGTTTGCTGTTCCGTAAAATACTGTGCTGTGATGCCCGAGCGTCAAAAGCCTGCTGCATCCGTACCTGCCTTTCTCTGTTGAAAAGGAATAGGTTACAGTATGATATGGAAACACTGCCGGCTGACGCTGTTATCATATCATCGCGGGCCTCTTCTGTCAAACGGTGTGCGCCGTTTCCGGCGCTGAGCCGCGCGGCGTATAAAAAACCTCCCCGCGGTGACCGCGGGGAGGGAAATGCGCCGGAGAAATTTTTGATATATCCGGCTGTTTATTGTTTTTGCCTTATGCCGGGATCCGGCACACCGTACTTTCCGGGAAATTACAGCTCGGCGAAGTACTTGATGGTGCGGACCATCTGGCTGGTGTAGGAGTTCTCGTTGTCGTACCAGGATACGACCTGCACCTGATAGGTGTCATCGTCCAGCTTGGCGACCATGGTCTGGGTGGCATCGAACAGAGAACCGAACTTCATGCCGATGACGTCGGAGGAAACGATGGGCTCCTCGGTGTAGCCGAAGGAAGCGGAAGCCTGAGCCTTCATGGCGGCGTTGATGGCGTCCTTGGTCACGTTCTGACCCTTGACGACGGCTACCAGGATGGTGGTGGAACCGGTGCATACGGGAACGCGCTGGGCGGAGCCGATCAGCTTGCCGTTCAGCTCGGGGATGACCAGGCCGATGGCCTTGGCAGCGCCGGTGGAGTTGGGAACGATGTTCTGAGCGCCGGCACGGGCACGACGCAGATCGCCCTTGCGATGGGGGCCGTCCAGGATCATCTGGTCACCGGTGTAAGCGTGCACGGTGGTCATGATGCCGCTCTGGATGGGGAAGTTATCATTCAGGGCCTTGGCCATGGGGGCCAGGCAGTTGGTGGTGCAGGAAGCGGCGGAGATGATCTGATCTTCAGCGGTCAGGGTGTCATTGTTGACGGAGAAGACGATGGTCTTCAGATCGTTGCCGGCAGGAGCGGAAATAACGACCTTCTTGGCGCCGGCGTTGATGTGAGCCATGGACTTGTCCTTGCTGCAGTAGAAACCGGTGCACTCGAGAACGACATCCACATCCAGCTTGCCCCAGGGGCAGTTGTTGGCGTCTTTTTCAGCGTAGATCTTGATTTCCTTGCCGTCTACGATGATGGAATCTTCGGTAGCGGAAACGGTGTGCTTTTCTTCGCCGATCACGCCGCAGAAGCCGCGCTGGGCGGTATCATACTTCAGCAGATGAGCCAGCATAGCGGGGCTGGTCAGATCGTTGATGGCAACTACTTCATAACCTTCGGCGTCAAACATCTGACGGAAAGCGAGACGACCGATACGACCGAAACCATTGATAGCAACCTTAACCATATTGTCAATCCTCCTAAAAAAGTATAGCGGTTTGGATGTCTCTCACCGAGACCTCCGCTATTATATATGATGAAACTGTCTTTTTCAAGTATTTTTATCCCACTGGGCGAAATTTGTCCCGAAGAGGCGCTCTCTCCCGAATATCTGGGCGTTTTCCTCCCATTTCGTATAAAGCGCGGAGGGAGGATGCGGCGGCGATCCGCCCGGACGGGCGCCGGCGTGAGGATATGCCCCTGTACGGACGGGATATGCGGACGCATGCGGGATGATGCGGACATATGCGGAATGATGCGAAACCGTGCGGGAACATGCGGCTGCATGCGTACGCATACAAGAAAAAGAAAAGGAAAAAGAGAAAGAAAAATAAAACGATAAAGAAAAAAAAACGATAAAGAAAAAGAATATCCTTACCGTCTCTTTCTCCTCCTCTCCTTACGGCCGCATCCGGGATGCGGGCCCGGCCTCCGGGCATTTCCTGACGGAGGAGGGCGCAACGATATTTGTGAGAGGGGCATTCCTTGAAAACGGCGCTCCGGTGTGATAGAATATCCGTGAAATGACGGAAACTGAGGATCGGGCGCCGCCTGCTTCACGGCTGTGCCCGGAAAGGGAAACTGATATATGCCGGAAATGAGAAAAAAGCTGAATATATCAGCGCGACATGATCTGCTGAGAAAGGGGTGCGCTCTGCTGCTGTGCCTTCTGCTTCTGACAGGCTGCACGGCGCTGGCCGCCACCCGCGAGGAACAGGCGGAGGAGGTGCTGGCCGGGTCAAGGCTGACGCGCTATGAGCATCCCGTCCGCGCGAAAATGAAATCCTATGCCGTAATGGGCCTCACCACATACAAGGGGACCACCATCGAGGAGATGAGCGGCGGCGAGGAATGCTACATCCTGGGAGAGAGCGGCGAGGAATACCTGATCGCGAACAGGAAGGGCGCCGCCGGCTATGTGCTGAAGAGCAAGGTGGTGCCCGGCGATGAAATGCTGCCGGAAGACATTCCGGGCGATCCTCTGGAAGCGGTGCTGGAGGACGCGGATATCCCGTACCTGATGATGTTCGGCGAGGGCACCGCTCTGAAGGGAAAGATCCGCGCGAACAGGCCTGTGACGGAAGTGCGGGTGATGTTCTACAACTTCCGGAACATCCGGGAGGAGTGCGGCGTGTGTCTGTTCTATTCCGCAAGTGAGAACGTGACCGAGATCGACCTTTCAAAACTCAGCAGACAGATCCTCTTCAAAAAGATGCGGCCCGGGGACCGCTACCTGACCGTCAGCGTCAGATCCGGGGATCAGGAAGCGGTGCTTTATAACAGCGTGTTCTGCGTGAACGGCCACTTTGCCCGGCAGTACAGCGCTGTGGAGGACTGCACCTATAACATTTCACAGCGCGATCTGGAACGGCTGACAGACGGCAGCTGCATCGACGGATGGAAGATGAACGGCAAGAGCCTGATCATCACCTTCCCGGCGGGGGAGCAGATGGAGGCGATCCAGACCGAATGGCTGGATGTCACCCATGATATCAGAGTCATCTATACGGATGCAGGCGGAAATGTGATCGGGGATGTCACCGATGCCAATGAGGGCGGTTTCTATATCACCTATTACGGGGTGCCCGCGGGCGCTGTGAAGGCGGAGATCAGCGCGGAGGGCAGGGACACCATGCTGACGGAACTGTATGTGTACCGGCAGGGGGAGGTCCCCGTGGTCGCCCAGAACTGGCAGCAGCTGCCGGACAAGGTGGATGTGATGCTGATCATCGCCCACCGGGATGATGAATGCCTGTTCTTCTCCGGCATCGTGCCCTGGTGCGTCAGCCGGGGAAAGACGGTCGCCATCGTATATATGACCGATCCCATGCTGGGTCGGCCCGCCCGCACCGAAACCCTGAACGCCCTGTGGGTGCTGGGGGAGAGATATTACCCCGTTTACCTGGGCATGGTGGATGAGCGCGCCACCTGGGAGCAGAATATCGAGGACTGGGGCGGCTATGACAACATGTACATGAAAACGGTGGAGGTCATCCGCCGGTACAAACCGGATGTGCTCATCGGTCATGACCTGGGGGGCGAGTTCGGCCACTTCAATCACCGCCTGACGGCGGATGCCACCCTGAACGGCGTGCTGCTGGCGGGGGATCCGTCGAACTATCCCGAAAGCGCGGAAAAATACGGCGTGTGGGATGTGCCGAAGTTCTATATGCACCTGTATGATCCGGATCACCGCATCGGGATCGACTGGTACGAGCCGGATGAAAACCTGATGAATCTTTCTCCCATGGCGGTGGCGTATATCGCCTTTGAGAAACACACCACCGAGGCCCATCACAGCGAGTTCTATTCCCTGGATGTGGCGGGAAAGGAAAATGACAACACCTGCTTCGGACTGTACCGTTCCCTGGTGGGGGATGATGTGCTGAACAACGATTTCTTCGAGAATCTGGAGTGAGAGCCGGTCATATTGTTTTTCGGGAATGAGACGGATCCGTGACCGAAACCGGCGGATGAAAGTTCTGTAAGCGAAAGGACACTTTATGCGAAGATATACCGTATTCCTGCTGATCGTGCTCGCCGCGCTCCTGCTGCCCCTGTGCGCCCAGGCCAGGGAGATCAAGGTGCTGTATGTGTGCGATGCGGATACAGCGGTGGCTGAAGGAAAGACCGTTCCTGTGGAGGCGATACGCTGGAAAAAGACGGACAGCGGAAAGTATGATCTGTATCTGCCCGCCTGTATGGACACATCCTCCCTTCGCGTTTATCTGACGGGGGACGCCTCTGATTTCGAGGTGAACGGGGAGACGGTCGCCAACCGGGAACTGACCGGGGCCTTTGTGCCCGGGACCACGGTGACGGTCTCCAACGGGAAGAACCGGTATGAGGTGACGGTGTACCAGTCCGCCAACGCCGGAGCGGTCTATCTGAGGACCGAATCGGGCAGCCTGAACTATCTGTCGGAAAGCAAGCGGCATCACGAGGGCGGCTCCGTAAAGATCGTTGATGTGAACGGGGAGATCTCCTATGAGGGAGAACTGGACTATGTGCGCCTGCGCGGCAATTATTCCTTCCAGGTCGTGAAGAAATCCTTTCACCTGAAACTGCCTGTGAAAGCGAAGATCCTGGGCATGAAGAAGGCTAAGACCTGGCTGCTGCTGGCCAACTACTGCGACAACTCCCAGATCAGGGACGCCATCGCGCTGGATATGGCGGATGCGGCCGGCATGACATTTTCCATGCATTACCGGTTCGTGGATGTCTATGTCAACAACAGCTATTACGGCACCTTCATGCTGACGGAAAAGGTGCAGGTGGGGAAGAACCGCGTGGAGATCTTTGATCTGGAGGAGGCGACGGAGGCGCTCAATTCCAGGCCCCTTTCCTCTTACGGACAGATGGGAACAGACAAGGTGAGGAACGGGTCGTACAAGTATTACAACATCCCCAACGACCCGGAGGATATCACCGGCGGATATCTGATCCAGATCGAGCTGAGCAAGCGGTATGTGGGCTCCATGTGCGGATTTGTCACCGACTGCGGCCAGTGCATACTGGTCAAGTCTCCCGAATTCGCCTCGAAGGCCCAGATGCAGTATATCAGATCACTGGTCCAGTCCTTTGAAAACGCCATTTCCGCTGAGGACGGCATCGACCCCGTGACTGGGCGCCACTACACCGAGATCGCGGATATGACCTCCATGGTGCAGAAATACCTGATCGAGGAGATCATGAAGAACCTGGACGGCAACAAGACCAGCTTCTATATGTACAAGTATCCGGACAGCGTGAGCACCAAGCTGTTTTTCGGCCCGGTGTGGGATTTTGACAACAGCCTGGGCGTGTATTCCGATGACAAATACGCCGGAAAGACCAACGTGCCCGAAGGGCTTCTGGTAGGCGAAAAGCCGGGTGCCGAAAGATCCATTGAGGAGTATTATTTCTTCCCGAAGCTGTACGCGCATGAGGATTTCAGGGCTGCCGTGAAGGAAGCCTACCGCACGGTCTTCCGGCCGATGATCGAGGTGCTGCTGGGGCAGAGGGAGCCGTCTGGGGCCACCGGAAACCTCAGGAGCCTGGATGAGTATGAGGCTCTGCTCGCTCCCAGCACGCGGATGAACTTCCTGCTCAGGCCGACCCTCGGAAAGCACGACAGGGATTTTCCTGTCAATACCGGAAAGACCTATCACGATAACATCGAGTATATCCGGGATTTCCTGACGGTCAGGATGGCGTATCTGGATTCCATCTGGCTGGATGAGGGCGAATAAATAAATTATAAAAACACCGGACGCGCGCTGACTGCTTCAGTACGCGCTCCGGTGTTTTTGTATATCTTTTATATTTCCGGTCTGTATGCCCGGGAGCCATGATACACGGCCTGTCACTGCGCGGCATCCGCTCCGTAGACCGTGTTCATGTACGCTGTCCTGCCGGTCAGATACTTTCTCACGTATTCCACGCATTCCTCCCAGGTTTTGCAGGAACGGTCATCCACCTGGGTGGACAGGGCTCTGGGCCAGCGGATGAAATTCATCCGGGCCGCCGGTTCAACAAAGGAAACATAGGTATCATAGGAACACATGCCGGTGTAGGGCTGCGCTGTATTGTCTTCATCCAGCAGGAGGCACAGCGCGGGGTACAGGGAATTCTGCCATACCTCCCTGACTGTCTGTCTGAAATCCTCATGCAGATTGTACAGATCCCGCCAGAAATGCCTGCAGGCGCCGTTGGCCGGCAGATAATCAAAGGCGTATTTCTCGCGCTTGAAGCAGTGCTCCACATCCCAGGGGGCGCAGGCATGGATCTTTCCGTCTCCCGTCAGATCGGAATCCTTCCAGAAATAGTGGCTGGAGGAGATGTCGATCTCCATCCCGAATTCATCCAGCAGCCAGAGCATGGCGAAGCTTTCCATGTCGATATACTCGGAATAGTGGATGCCCTTGCGATTATAGCCCGTTCTGGAATAGAGCGCGTTCTCAAAATCCTGCCACAGCACGGCGATGTAGGTCAGCTGCGCCTCTGTGATGTACTTGGGGCTCTTTACGGAGAGGGTGAGGCCGTTGTCGGTGCCGAAACGGGAGGCTTCATTTTCGGCCTTCTCGGCGGTGTCGAATTCCAGCAGATAGCCGCCGGTGATGTCCTCCGGATCGTTTGGAATGGTCCAGCAGAACCCGGCCGCTCCCGATCTTTCGATATTGGAGAGCTTCCTGCGGCGGAAGGAATTCAGCGGTTCCGTGTTGACCTGCTCTGTGGCCTCCTCCAGATCCCTGATATCGATGCGGTTTTTGCCGGTCTCCATTTTTTCCGTCAGCAGATAGACGCCCCGGTAATCGCCGTCGATGTAAAGGTCGACATACCTGCTCTGCTGGGCAAAGGGCATGCCGCCGTAGAACGCCAGATCGTTGATGATGCGGAAATTGAGCAGAGAATTGTCCCGGTAGGTGGGGATCAGGACCCAGTTCCTGTCCTTGCCCATGCCCAGCAGATCGGCTTTTTCCGCCAGCTTTATGCCGTATCCCTTCTTGGGCATATCCCAGCTCTTGTTCCCGCGCCCCTTGACGGAGGTGAGCTCGCCGCTGTAAAGGATCTCCCCGGAGGGCGCGGTCAGGACCGCGGAACCCGGCAGCACATTGCTTTTTGATTTGTTGAGCCTGTTCAGACCGCCGGCGGCGGATACATCGATGAACAGGGCGGGGATGTTCCCGCTCCTGACTGTTCTGAAGCGCAGATCCCGTCCCTTGCAGGTGCAGATCAGGTCTTCACCCGGGATCAGCCGCGCCTGCACATTTTCCGCAGCGCCGGAGGAAAAGGTGAGGGAGACCGCCGCGTCTGTCTCTTCAGCGAAGGAGGGGAGAAGAAAATAAAAAGTATCATTGTGCTTATAGCTGACCACCGTGTACTCGCTGTCCCGGACGGTGAAGGTGATGGAGGCTTCCGTAAGCTCGGACGCTGCCGCGGCCTGCACCGCGATCAGGCACAGGGCCAGACCGAGCAGGAACAGCACGGTCACCTTTCTCTTTTTCATACTGGCTCGCATCCTTCCTCTTTATTCCGGTACCAGCCATATCATATCACATTCCGGAAACAAAGACAATGAGCGGAGCCTGCGATATGCGCTTCTGCCCGCAGACAGCAAAAAAGCGCGGACCTTCCGGCCCGCGCTCCGTTTTTCATCTCAGTTCAGGCAGTTCGTCTGGACGTATCCGTCCTTGCCGCTCATCGTTTTCACATAGGAATATCCGTTTCCGGCGTTCCAGTTCAGCACATATACAGTCTCGCCGTTGACGAGCTTGCCCAGATTCCGGCTCACATAGTCATCGCTGGAGGGCTTGGAGTACAGATACACATATCCGCGCTGATGCCAGATGGTGGCGGTGTAATCCACTTCCCAGTGATAGTCCTCAAGGGTGTAGAGGACAGAGGCCTTCATGTAGCCGTAGTCATTGGTCTCGGTTGAGCGCACGTAGATGTATTCGCTGTAGCCGTTCCACTCGATGATCTGCATTTCGGAGCCGTTCACATACTGCCCCAGATTCCGGCTCTCCCAGTCGCTGTCGGTGGGCTTGCTGTAAAGGTAGGCGTAACCGTAGGGATTGGTGGAGTACACATACAGGTACTCGGGCTCGGAGTCTTCCCGCAGAGAGGAGGACCGGATGAATCCCACCTTGCCGTTGGAGCACGCGCACAGGCTGTAGCCGTTCTTCGCGTTGTATACCAGCACGCGCACTTTCTCGCCGTTGTTGTGCCGTCCCAGGTTGCGGCTGGAATCGCTGTCCGAGGGCTCGGAGTACAGGTAGCAGTAGCCGTTGGGGCTGGTGCTGCTCACGATGTACATATCGTACCAGTCGCTGTTGTAGTCACTGCCGTCATAATAGTTGCCGTTCCACCATTTTCCGTCGGCCAGCGCGCAGGAGGTGACTGTCAGGCAAAGGATCATTACAGCGGTTACACTCAGGATCAGTTTCTTCATTACTGTTTTCCCCCTTATGAGAATCATGATGATAATGTATCAGCACCGGTCTTTCCGCCGCTGTACATTTCCTCCGGGGCTCGCCGGACATACTGTCCGCTGCCGGTTTACCGCTCTTGCGGCCCCTTCACCCATATAACGCGGATAACATCGATTCTCTTCCCGGCATTTATTATATCATCCGGAAAAATTTTATGCAACAGCGAATATGAGCCTGAAACAGCGCGCAAATCCCCCTGAAAAATCCATATTTTTTTTGTTGACAATTGAAAAACGCTGTGCTACTATTATAAAGTTGTCATTACTATGCGACAACTATCCTTTTGTGCACTTTTTCAGAGGGACCGTTTTCGTTCAAAACGGTAAAAAAGTTGCCGGATAGGACAACGATCATGATGACTATATATTCCCGAGGGTTGCGGGGATGTTATAGGAGGAGGACCTGTTCAGGCAGGCTCCGAACAATTATCAGGAGGTGCTTCCATGCCTACGATCAATCAGTTGATCCGCAAGGGAAGGGAAAAGGTAGAAAAGAAATCAACAGCACCCATCCTGCAGGGTTGCCCGCAGAAGCGCGGCGTGTGCCTCAGCGTCAAGACGATGACGCCCAAGAAGCCCAACTCCGCTCTTCGCAAGATCGCGAGAATCCGTCTGACCAATTCCATCGAAGGTACTTGCTACATTCCCGGAATCGGCCACAATCTGCAGGAACACTCCGTGGTGCTCATCCGCGGCGGTCGTGTACGTGACCTGCCCGGTGTACGCTATCACATCATCCGCGGCGCGCTCGATACTGCCGGTGTTGCCAAGCGTATGCAGGCGAGATCTCTGTACGGCGCCAAGCGTCCCAAGAAATAAGGATCTGAAAGCATTTTCCCATTACGCCGCCCGGTGTCCCGGACAAGCATGACGGACGATCGTCAGGGCTGGAACCCCCTGCATCGCCGCTGGTCCCCGGTACCGCACGCCATAGCTGGAAGAGCATGATGCTGACATGCTCCCGACGGAAAAGAAGATGCGAAGGAGATCATTGAAGGAGGCTAATGTATGTCCCGTCGTGGATTTATCCCCAAGCGTGAAGTGCTGCCCGATCCTGTTCACGGAACCGTGGTAGTTACCAAGCTTATCAACCAGATCATGCTCGACGGCAAGCGCGGCGTTGCTCAGCAGGTTTGCTACAGCGCATTTGACATGATCAAGGAAAAGACCGGTAAGGAAGGCAATGAAGTCTTCCAGGAAGCGCTGAACAATGTGATGCCCCAGCTGGAAGTCAAGGCCCGCCGCGTCGGCGGCGCCACCTACCAGGTGCCTATCGAGATCCGTCCCGAAAGACGTCAGACTCTGGCCCTGCGCTGGATCGTTGACTTCAGCCGCACCCGCGGTGAGAAGACCATGGCTGAACGCCTGGCCGCCGAACTGATGGATGCCGCCAACAACACCGGCAACGCTGTGAAGCGCAAGGAAGAAATGCACCGTATGGCCGAAGCCAACAAGGCTTTCGCCCACTATCGCTGGTAATTCTTCCTATATAAATTAGTATATCAGGAGAACAACCGCATGCCAAGAAGTCATCCCCTTGAAAAGGTCCGCAATATCGGTATCATGGCGCATATCGATGCCGGCAAAACGACCACCAGCGAGCGTATCCTGTTCTACACGGGCAGAACGCACCGCATGGGCGAGGTGCACGAAGGCGCTGCCGTGATGGACTGGATGGAGGAGGAACAGGAACGCGGCATCACCATTACTTCCGCCGCCACCACCTGCCAGTGGAAGGGCTACCGCATCAATCTGATCGATACCCCGGGCCATGTGGATTTCACTGTGGAAGTAGAACGTTCTCTGCGTGTACTGGACGGTGCTGTCGCCGTGTTCTGCGCGAAAGGCGGCGTTGAGCCCCAGAGCGAGACCGTATGGCGTCAGGCCAACAAGTACAACGTTCCCCGCATCGCGTATGTGAACAAGATGGATATCACCGGTGCCAACTTCCACCGCGTTGTTGACATGATGAAGAGCCGTCTGAACGCCAATCCCATCCCGGTCCAGCTGCCTATCGGCAAGGAAGCTTCCTTCCGCGGCATCATCGACCTGGTGCGGATGAAGGCCGAGGTTTACTACGATGATGACGGAGTCGACATCCGCGAGGAAGAGATCCCCGAAGAACTGCTTGCAGAAGCTCAGGAAGCACACGACAGGATGGTCGAGGTCGCTGCCGAGCAGAGCGATGAACTGACTGAAAAGTACTTCTCCGGTGAGGAGATCACCGAGGAAGAGATCATTGCCTCTCTGCGCGCCGCCACCATTTCCTGCACGCTGACTCCCGTTCTGTGCGGAACTTCCTACCGCAACAAGGGCGTACAGCCCCTGCTGGATGCCGTTATCGCATATCTGCCCTCTCCTCTGGACATCCCCCCGGTAACGGGTACGGATCCCGGAGACAGCGAAAAGCAGGTCATCCGTCACTCCTCTGACGAAGAGCCCTTCTCGGCTCTGGCCTTCAAGATCGCTGTGGACCCCTTTGTGGGCAAGCTGGCATTCTTCCGCGTTTATTCCGGAACCATCCAGACCGGCAGCTATGTGTACAATTCAACCAAAGGAAAGCGCGAGCGTTTCAGCCGCATCGTCATGATGCATGCCAATCACCGTGAAGACGTAGATCAGGTCTACGCGGGCGAGATCGGCGCGGCGGTGGGCTTGAAAGAGACTACCACCGGTGATACGCTGTGCGACGACAAGGCTCCCGTTGTATTGGAGAACATGGTGTTCCCCGAACCTGTGATCCAGGTAGCTATCGAGCCCAAGACCAAAGCCGGTCAGGACAAGATGGCGCTTGCGCTCCAGCGCCTCGCGGAGGAAGACCCCACCTTCAAGACATACACCGATCAGGAAACAGGCCAGACCATCATTGCCGGTATGGGTGAACTGCATCTGGAGATCATTGTTGACCGACTGATGCGCGAGTTCAAAGTGGAGGCCACCGTGGGCAAGCCCCAGGTCGCCTACAAGGAGACCGTCACCCGCAAGTGCAAAGGCGAAGGACGTTTCGTGCGTCAGACCGGCGGACACGGCCAGTATGGTCACTGTGTGATCGAGATCGAGCCTCTGGAGCCCGGCTCGGGTTACCAGTTTGAAAACAAGATCATCGGCGGTGTCGTGCCCAAGGAATTCATCGCACCCATCGATACCGGTATCAGGGAAGCGGCTCAGGCCGGCTCTCTGGGCGGCTACGAGGTGGTGGATTTCAAGGCTACATTGCTCGATGGTTCCTACCACGAAGTGGACTCTTCCGAAATGGCATTCAAGATCGCCGGTTCCATGGCGTTCAAGGATGCGCTCAGGACCGCCGAAGAAAGGCTGCTCGAGCCCTGCATGAAGGTGGAGACCATCGTGCCCGATCAGTATCTGGGCGATGTGGTGGGCGATCTCAATTCCCGCCGCGGCAGGATCGAATCCATCGATCCCCGTCAGGGCGAGCAATCCGTCCATTCCTATGTTCCCCTCAGTGAGATGTTCGGCTATGCCACTGATCTGCGCAGCCGCACACAGGGACGCGGAATGTATACCATGCAGTTTGACCACTATGAGGAAGTGCCCAGGAGCATCTCCGAGAAAATAGTGGGACAAAGATACTGATCACAATTGATTAACGGAGGACATAACTATGGCAAAGCAGAAATTCGAACGCACCAAGCCGCATGTAAACATCGGCACCATCGGACACGTTGACCACGGCAAGACCACCCTGACCGCGGCTATCACCATGGTACTTTCCGCCGGCGGACATGCCCAGGCCATGAAGTACGATGAAATCGACAAGGCCCCCGAAGAGAAGGCCCGTGGAATCACGATCAACACCGCTCACGTTGAGTATGAGACCGATGCCCGTCACTATGCTCACGTCGACTGCCCGGGCCACGCTGACTATGTTAAGAACATGATCACCGGCGCCGCTCAGATGGACGGTGCTATCCTGCTGGTATCCGCTCCCGACGGCCCCATGCCCCAGACCCGTGAGCACATCCTGCTCGCCCGTCAGGTAGGCGTGCCCTACATCGTAGTGTTCCTGAACAAGACCGACCTGATGGACGACGAAGAACTCCTCGAACTGGTCGAAATGGAAGTACGCGATCTGCTGAGCAGCTACGATTTCCCCGGTGATGACATTCCCCTGATCAAGGGCTCCGCTCTGAAGGCTCTTGAATACATGCAGAATGGCGGCACCGATCCCAAGAACGCTCCCGAGTGCCAGTGCATCTATGAACTGATGGATGCTGTTGACAGCTACATCCCCACTCCCGAACGTGCCAATGACAAGCCTTTCCTGATGCCTGTTGAAGACGTGTTCTCCATCACCGGCCGCGGCACCGTCGCCACCGGCAGAATCGAACGCGGAACAGTGCACGTATCCGACACCGTGGAAATCGTTGGTCTGATGGACAAGCCCCGTGCTGTGGTCGTGACCGGCGTTGAAATGTTCCACAAGCTGTTGGATGACGCCCAGAGCGGCGACAACATCGGTGCTCTGCTGCGCGGCGTGCAGCGCAATGAGATCGAGCGCGGCCAGGTTCTGGCGAAGCCCGGTTCCATCAAGCCCCATGTCCACTTCTTCGGCCAGGTTTACGTACTGAAGAAGGAAGAGGGCGGCCGTCATACCCCCTTCTTCAACGGCTATCGTCCCCAGTTCTTCTTCCGCACCACTGACGTTACCGGATCCATCAAGCTGCCCGAGGGCGTTGAGATGGTCATGCCCGGCGACAACGTGGAAATGGAAGTCGAACTGATCACCCCCATCGCCATCGAAGCCGGTCTGCGTTTCGCCATCCGTGAGGGCGGCCACACCGTAGGCGCCGGTGCCGTTGTGCGCACTGTGGAATAATTCCAAATCATTCCGTTCGGGGGCGAAAGCCCCCGGACGCCACTGACAAGAAAGAGGTGTTTCCAATATGGCAGCAAAGGAAGCCCGCCAGAATATTGTTCTTGCCTGTACCGAATGCAAACAGCGCAACTACAATACCAAGAAGAACAAGAAAAACACGCCTGACCGTGTTGAACTGAGCAAGTATTGCCGCTTCTGCAAGAAGCACACCACCCATCGCGAAACCAGGTAACGGAGGAGTCAACCATGGCTGATGAAAAGACCAATGCGAAGGGAGACAAGAAACCGAACTTCTTCCAGAAGGTCGTGAATTTCTTCAAGAATCTTCCCGGTAAGATCGCAAAGCCTTTCAAGAACATGTGGCATGAACTGCGCAAGGTTACCTGGCCGTCCAGGAAAGATCTGATCACCTACTCTGTCGTGGTTATCATTTTCATGGTATTCATGGCTGTGGTCATCGGTCTGCTGGATATGGGAAGCACTGCGCTGGTCAATCTGCTCGGAAGCATTGGCAAATAATCTTGACAAGGCTGAATTAAAGGAGAATCCATATGTCCGAAGACAGACCCGGCACGCTGGAATGGTATGTTGTACATACCTATTCCGGTTATGAAAACAAGGTCAAAGACACCCTGGAGAAAGCTGTTGAGAACAACGGCATGAGCAATCTGATCCAGGAAGTCGTTGTGCCTACTGAAGAAGTTGTCGAAATCAAAAACGGCAAGCGTACCACCAGCACCAGGAAGACTTTTCCGGGCTATGTGCTGGTGCGCATGATCATCACCAACGAGAGCTGGTATGTAGTGCGCAACACGCGCGGCGTCACCGGTTTTGTCGGCCCTGAAAGCAAGCCCATTCCGCTTTCGCAGGAAGAGCTGGACAGGATGCTCAACAATCCGTCCCAGAACCTGTCCCTCGCCATCAATGTGGGGGATGATGTACGTATGCTCTCCGGCGCGCTGGAGAACTTCACCGGCATGGTGGAAGAGGTCGATACCATCCGCCAGAAGCTGAAGGTAAGAGTACGTATGTTCATGGGCCGTGAAGTCCAGATCGAAGTGGATCTGGATCAGGTCGAAAAGACCGAAAAATGACCGCTGAGTAAGGTCATTCTCCCGTTTCCGTGGGAGGCAGGAACCGTGTTTCTGCCGCCAATACCACTATTGTTAGGAGGTGCCATTCACTATGGCAAAGAAAGTTACTGCACAGATCAAGCTGCAGGTGCCCGCCGCCAAGGCGACTCCCGCGCCCCCCATCGGACCCGCTCTGGGCCAGCACGGTGTTAACATTCCCGGCTTCTGCAAGGATTTCAACGCCCGCACCCAGAAGCAGGAAGGCTTGATTATTCCTGTTGTCATTACCGTGTATTCCGACCGTTCCTTCACCTTCATCACGAAGACTCCTCCGGCTCCCGTGCTGATCAAAAAGGCACTGAACCTGTCGAGCGCTTCCGGCCGCCCCAACAAGGACAAGGTTGGCCAGCTGACTCAGGCGCAGGTACGCGAGATCGCCACCACCAAGATGCCGGACCTCAACGCTGCTTCCATCGAAGCCGCCATGAGCATGATCAAGGGCACCGCCCGCAGCATGGGCATCACGGTTGCCGACGACTAAATCATTTGTTGTGGGAGGACATTGCGCCGTTAATACCACAGGAAGGATAATGATATGAAGCACGGAAAAAAGTATGTTGACAGCAAAAAGCTGATTGACAACCTCAAGGCTTATGATCCTGAGGAAGCGATCGCGCTCGTGAAGCAGACCGCTAAAGCCAAGTTTGATGAGACCATCGAACTGTCCATCCGTCTGGGCGTAGACCCCCGTCACGCTGATCAGCAGGTACGCGGCACCGTGGTGCTGCCCCATGGTACCGGTAAAACTGTCCGCGTGCTGGTGTTTGCCAAGGGCGATAAGGCTAAGGAAGCTGAAGCTGCCGGCGCCGATTTCGTCGGTGATGCCGATCTGGTCGCCAAGATCCAGAGCGAAAACTGGTTTGGCTTCGATGCTTGCGTTGCTACCCCTGATATGATGGGTGTGATCGGTAAGATCGCCCGTCTGCTGGGCCCCAAGGGCTTGATGCCCAACCCCAAGTCCGGTACCGTTACCATGGACGTCACCAAGG
>PITV01000039.1 GCA_017577285.1 Clostridiales bacterium | reverse complement strand
GGACACGCCGTAGGGCATTTTGTACACCGTTGTTGTGAGGCTTGGAAAGCACATGAGCCCGCTGTAATGCTTTTCGGGCCGGGCCCAGCGGCGCAGGCCGCGGATGGTCTCGTTGATCTCCACGATGACGGGGCCCAGATCGCACAGATAGGCCTCCGTCCTGCTCCTGCCCAGATCCTCATGCAGGGCGTTTTCCAGCAGCTGCTCATGGGAAAGCACCGCCTGCTTCAGTTTTTTCAGCTGCGCCACGCGGAAAGAAACATCCAGCGTCTCCCCTTTGCGGAAATACGCCCGCTGGCGGTCCACGATGCCGGAAATGACCTCATTTGTATAACTGATACTGCTCATGCTATGCCTTTCTTTATCTGATCCAGCAGGGAAGCGACTTGTTCATCCGTCAGCACCATGGCGGGGGAATAATTGACGGCATCTGAATCAACGCCCTTCACAAGCACCGGATAATCCTTTTCATCGATCTGCTTCATGCCGTCCCCGTAGCCGCAGGCAATCAGCAGTTCCTTCACCCTGTCCAGCAGCGCCCGCGCGGCGGCGTCCCTGTCATCCTCCTCCTTCGCGTACCCGCAGTAAACGGAAAGGGCGGCCAGTTTCTCCCCGCAGATCTCCTTCTGGAAGGCGATCACCGGCAGCAGGCAGTACGCGATGGCATCGCCGTGGGAAATGTGATAGAAGGCGCCCAGGGTGTGGGCGAAGGCATGCACATAGCCCGCCAGCTGCCTGTTGATGGCATTGCCGCCGTAGTGCGCCGCCAGCGCCATTTCCTGCCGCTTCGCGGTGTTGTGGGGATCGGTCCTCAATGAGAGCATATCCTGCATCACGATGCGGACGCATTCCCGGCTCTTCCTCATATCCTCATCCTTCACCTTCACATCGGCAAGGCATCCCTCCAGACCGTGGGAGAGCGCGTCGATGCCGCAGCTGACGGTGATCTTGTCGGGGGCGTTCTGGGTCAGTTCGCTGTCCAGGATCACGTCTGTGACCCTCAGATGCGTGAACACTGTGGATTTCTTGACGCCCTTTTTATCCTTCACAACAGCCGCCGCCGTGATCTCGGCCCCCGTGCCGGCGGTGCTGGGGATGTTGATCATGGGCAGGGTCTTGCCGAAGACCATCTTCTGCCAGTACAGGTCCAGCGGGATCTTCCCGTGGGCCGCTGTAGCGGCGATCATTTTGGCGGTATCCAGCACCGAGCCGCCGCCCAGGGCGATGACGGCGTCCGCTTTCACCTTCAGGGCATGGGCTCTGCCCTCCCGCACGGTATCCTCATCCGGCTCGCCGGAAATACCGCTGAACATGTCATACTGAACGTTCGCGTCCTGCAGGGATTTCACCACCCGGTAGTGATGGCCCAGGGCGTACAGCGTGGGATCTGTCACCAGCAGCACGGATTTATAGCCGCACTTCCGGCAGAATTCACCGGCGGTATCCCGCTTCCCGAAGCCCTCCGTCAGAACAGGTTCCGGCAGTTTCACCGCCCGGATCACCACGCCCGGCACCTTCCGTATGCATTTTCTGAGGAAATAAGTATCCATATCTTTACCCCTCACGCATTCCGCGTCATCAAGGGCCGCCCCGTTCCCGGGACAGCCTGCAGATATAATCCTTTATTTCATTATAGCATACTCTCATCCGGCAGGCAAGCCGCAGTTCGCCCCGCGCCGGGGCGGAAAGCACAAAAAGGCGGGAGGCCCGCTCCCGCAGGAGAGCCTCCCGTTTTCCGTCAGGGTTTTGCGTTACGGTTTCCGTTCCGTTCCCTCATCAGGCGTAGGGCGCCCAGTTCAGGGTGATCTCGGTGATCTGGCCGTCCACGATGCGCACCGTGGTGTTGCTGTAGCCGAAGAAGAAATCCTTATCTTCCACCTGCTGCAGGTAATCCTTCACCTGATCCGGGGTCAGCACAGCCACATCCATCTCGTCATCGGGCTCGCCGTCCTCGCCCCAGCGGAAGGTGGATACCGTCACCTGCTCCGCCAGTTTGAAAGCCTGAGGCTCCAGAGCGGTGGTGCCGGTGATGTCATCATACTGCTGGCTGATCATGATTCCTTCGCCGCATACGCCGGGCAGGGCGTAGAAGCTGGCGCAGTCACCCTCAAAGAAGCCGCCGTTGATATCCAGCCAGATGTTCAGCTCATCCCAGGCGAGGGTCTCGATGACGATCTCCTCATTATTGGCATAGATCACATCGCCGGGCTGCAGGGCCAGCAGATCCTCCTTCCGGTAAAAATCGGTCACATGGATATCCAGCGTCAGGGTGCCTTCCTCCTCGTTCACCGCCAGGGCTGACAGGGAGGCGTTCACCGTGATATCCTGCGCTGCGGCGATCGCCGCGGCATCGGGATCATTGAAGGGGCGCAGCACCTTCTTTTCCTCCGCGGAGGCGGCAAAAGCGGCGCAGGACACCAGCAGCACCAGAGCGATCATTGCGGACAACAGTTTCTTCATACACATTTCTCCTTTTCTCTTCTCGCGCGATTCCTCGCGTTTCTCTCATTTTCCGGCGGCGCGGCCCGAAGCTCCCTTCCGCTTCGCTTTCCGCTCCGTCATTCTGTTATACGAAAGAAAACGGAAAAGGGCTAATGCAAAGTGCGCCGGAGCGAAGATCCCCGCGCGGCCCCTGAAAAGATCCCGGCACACAAAAACAGGCGGGGCATCCTTCCCCCGCCTGTTTCATGTCGTGGCCGCGGCTTATTGGGCCGGACAGATCCGGGTGAGCCTGACGGTGCAGCCGAAGCTGATGCAGAGCTCCCCCGTCTCCTTTGATTTCGCTTCCGCGTCCGCCCGGGTATCGCGGCCGACGGTAGCGGCTCCTGCTCATGTTGAATTCCGGGTCATACACCGTAACGGTCACGGTCCGCCTGTTTTCCGGCCGATGCCGCCGCTCACCTGCTCCGGGTTTTCCTCATCCGGCATGCCTTCATGCTTTTTTCATTCAGAATATCATTATATCATTTTCCCAATCATTTGCCGCCTTCCGGATGTCTTTCAGATCGTGTTCAGCTGGCGGAGCGTTCTGCCCCGCTGCAATATACGAAAGATCCGTTCAAACGGACGGCGAACGGAGGAAAAGCGGGCAAAGCGCCGGTCAGTCCTCCCCGTAGTAAGCCTCCATAGCGGCCAACAGCTCTTCAGCGCTCTTCTTTTCCATGAATTTGAAAAAGTCGTTGTACCGCTGTCCTTTTTCCTTCAGGATATAGTGGAGCATGGTGGAAAAGGCACTCCTGCCGAAACAGCGGATGAACAGGGCGCCCGCTTTCGCGAGGTTTGCCGCCGGCCTGTCATCTATGCCGTAAAAGCCCTTCTGGCAGGCATCCAGTTCCGGGCAGTCCCAGCAGCCCTCGATGCCCTTCTCCCGTACGCACAGCAGGTTCGGACACTTTCCCTCCGGGCAGAGAGCAGCATAGGAGCAGCAGCTGTAATCGCTCCCGCACCTGCCGCACCACTCGCCCAGGAAGCAGTTTTCGCCGCAGCTGAGGCCGCAGACCGCCAGCGTGCCGACGCCCTGACGGGCCTTCGACAGCAGCTCTCCCTTCAGCTGCCCCAGCCGCTCGATGCGGGCGCCGGCGGGATGATCGCCGTGTTCCGGATCAGAGGAAAACCGGTTCAGCTCTTCGCAGGGGATATCGCCGCAATCGGCGCACCAGCGGATGCCCTTCTTCTGACAGCACCCGGCGAGAGGGCATTTCTTCCCCTCCTGCATATGGAAGGGCCGTCCCTCCGTTTCGCGGCATCCGCCGCAGGCACCGTCCTTTCTAAAGCCGCAGGCGGAGCAGTCGATGCCGCAGTATGAATCAATAACGGCAAATTCCTTTGCCATATCCACCGCCGGCAGCTTGTCCCGGGTATAGACGATGACGCTGTTCTCATCAAATTCATGCTGCAGCGCCCTGCCGCCGAACCAGTCATACTCCCTGTCGCTGTCAGTCACCTCAGTGCCCCTCTGTTCCACCAGCTGACGGACGCCCTCGCGCAGTTTATCGAACAGTGAAACGGGTTCCAGCCCCTGCGCGTGGCCGTGAGCGATCCAGTCCGCCTTTTCCTTCACGAAAGCGATGCGGTCCAGGTTTTTCAGAAGCTCCGCCAGCGGCAGGCTCTCCTCCAGCTGCATCCACAGATGGCGGTTGATGCCGTCGCCGGTGAACAGGATGCGGTCCTCCCGCAGCAGCACGCAGATGCCGCCGGGGGTGTGTCCGGGCAGGGAGATGATCTGAGCGGTCAGCCCGCCCAGATCGATGATGTCCCCCTCCTTCACCGTTCTGAAGGGAGGCACCTTCAGCCCGTACTGCCGGACGGCCTTCACGAACTGCGGCATGGAGAAGTGCCAGGCGGCGATCTTCAGATCCTTTTCATCCAGCATGGCCTCATCGAACCACACATTGCCGTAAATATGGTCGCAATGGCCGTGAGTGTTGATCACCAGCACCGGCTTATCCGTCACGGTGGCGGCAATGGCCCTCACATTCTCAAAGCCGTTCATGGTATCGATGACCAGCGCCTTTTCGCTGCCGGCAATCAGATAGCCTGTACCCTCGTGATTGTCATCCATCAGCCACAGGTGGTCATTCAGCTGTTTCATCTGCACTCTTTCAAACATGGTCTTTCCATCCTTTTTCTTTTCAGATCACGGGAGCCGCCCGCGTGATATTTTCAGGTGCCGTATGAAGACATTATACAGGATGCCGCGTTCCCTGTCAAGCGGAACCGGGCGGGCCGGAATATCTTGACATACGGATAAATCCACATATAATAAAGGCAAACGGAGATCAGGAGGAGGAATCATTTATGACCGCGTTCGAGATCTATAAGAAAACATTCAGATTCACACTTATGCGCATCCTGTGCGGCGTTGCCGGCGTGGTGCTCATCGCCGGGCTTCCCGCCCTGACCTTCGCCTTCACCGGGAAAGCGACCGATGAGGTGCGCATCGCCGTATGTGCCGGCGCGTTCCTTCTGGCCTGCATCATCGCGGGCCTGCTGAGCCACTTTCTGGGCTATGTGTTCCGGGCCGGGCAGATCGCCATGGCCGCCAAAGGCATTTCGGAGGGCGAGCTGCCCGAGGATGTCTACGGCGAGGGCAAGGCGGCCGTCAAAAAGCGTTTCGGCACGGTAGCCGTCTTCTTCGCCATCGAGCGGATCATCAACGGCATCGTCCGCCAGATCACCAACGGCCTCAACAGGCTGGCCAACGCCCTGGGCGGCAGCAGCCGCGGCAGGAACAACGAAAGCAACCCCCTGCAGATCATCGTTGCCATCATCAACCTGATCATCAGCGCCATGCTGAAGTTCCTGTGCGCCTGCATCATGGGCTGGGTGTTCATCCATCCCGGGCAGAACGCCTGGCGCAGCGCCTGCGACGGCGCCCTGGTCTATTTCAAGAACTGGAAGGATCTGCTGAAGAACACCGCGAAGGTGATCGGCCTCGGTCTGCTCTCCCTCATCATCATCGGCGGCCTGCTGTTCGGCATCTGTCATCTGGTGCTGGATAACGCCTCCTTCGCCAACACGATGGCGGTGGAGCTGGAAGACTTCCTGCAGCACGATTTTCTGGATGAAAACGGAAATCCCGAGATCGACCTGACCGCGAAGGAGCTGCTTATCATCGCCGAAGCCGTCATCGCCCTGATCCTGTGGGGCATCATCAACAGCGCGCTGGTGGATCCCTATGTGATGATCAGCGTCATGAGCCGCTACATCAAGGCGGGCCTCGCCAATGCCCCCGCCCGCGAGATGGACAGCAAGCTGGCCGGCATGTCCAAGTCCTACAAGAAGGCCATAGCCGCCGCGGCGGAATAAGAAAAAGCCGCGAAAAGCCGCATAAAAGCATAAAGGAACGCCTCCGCGGGCACAGGCTCACGGAGGCGCTTTTCATATCCTGTTTCATGCCGGCACGCCGACAAACGGGAAGATGCTTGCTTACTCGGCGGGGACGAACCACATATCGCTCAGCAGCTGCAGGGCGATATCCACATCCTCCTGAGTCACTTCTCCCTCATACTTCATCACGATCATGGTGATGACATAACCCTCGTAAACGGAGATCAGCTCCACGCTGTCGGTGGAAGCGCCGTTCTCGTTGACGATGATCACATCGGTGCCGTGAGAGGTCTTGGTGAAGGAGAACTCGGGGTTCACAAATTCATCGGCGACGCCCAGATAGGCGATGGCGTTGGTATAGGCTTCCACGCTCAGGTCGGCAATGACCAGCGTGTAGTTGTCCAGCAGTTCATCATGGGCAACGGATACCAGGTATTCCACGGGGTTTCCCTCGCACATGAAACCGGCGTACAGGGCTCCGTCCACGGGATAGGTCACCATCTCATAGCCCTCGGGCAGCGCGTCCATCAGGATGGTGAAGCTCAGGATATCCTCCTCGCCCAGTTCGGTGGCCACATAATCGGTCACTTCGATCACTTCATCCTCTTCAGCGAAAGCGGCGGCGCTCAGCAGCATCACAGCAGCCAGCAGCAAAGCGAAAAATTTCTTCATACTTCATTTTCTCCTTTCGGTCTTCCGTCACATCACTGTTCCGCGACGCCATAGCCGACATCGATGGGAAGGTAGGATACGACGTAGGTGTATTCCTTGGAAATGAAGCCCACATAGCCGTCGATCGCCTGCACCTGATACCAGGACTTGCCCTCGGCGATCACTTTCATTTCCATGCCCTTGTACATCTTCTCGATGACAGCGGCATCCATGCTGGGAGCCCAGCGCAGGTTGACCCATCCGCCGGTGCGGTTGGGCTTGGCGGCGATGATCTTTTCCCAGCCGGGATCGACCAGCTTGTAGGAAGAGAAGCTCAGGTTCTTGACCAGATCGCCGGTCTCGGGCTTGGGATCGGGCTTGGAGGTGGGCCTGGGGGTGGGATCGCCCACCTTGGTGGCACCGTCATTGTTCACTTTGCCGGGCTTGTTGACGGTCATGTAATCCATGGAGACATAGCCGTTGGCAAATCTGCCCTGATACTTGAACTCGACAAAGATGAAGTTGTTGGTGATCTTGCTGTTCACAACGATCACAGGGCTGTTGTTGGGCAGCTTGTAGGTGACCTTGGACTTGGCGCTGGCCTGCTCGCGCACGTTCAGCGTGCCGCCGGTGGTCTTTACATACAGGGTGTCCCCGTTCTCGATCTGTTTCATGCCGTCGGCCATGGCGGGCGCGCAGACAGCGGCCAGCAGCACGACGAGCGCCAGAAGACTGATGAGTTTCTTCATAGTGTTCCGTTCTCCTTTGATATGTGATTCATCTTTTGCGGAGGGCATTCCGCCCGTCCGTAAGTTGCTATTATAGCGGACGCGGCGGGGCATGTCAACCATTCTGCAAAAAGAAGATCCCCCGTTTCAGCGAAACAGAAAGCACAGAGCCTGCCGCTTCCCTTCTCCTCACAGAAAGGCATACAGTTCAGTGCAATGCACAGCTTCGCGGCGGGATGTTCCCTCGCTTTCCCGCGCGTCCGGCATAAAGAAGGATCCCTGCCCGGATGGGGTGCGGGATCCTTTTCCTGTTATTCATATCATGACGTTCCGCGAAACCCGCGGGCGGGATCATTGCGGCGCCGTCTGATCCGGCGATGCCGGGATGTTCTCGAACAGATCGTTGTGCTCCGCATCCTCCCCGACAGATGACCAGTACAGGCCGAAGAGGCGGCAGTCCAGCTTTCCGCTGTCGTTCACATGATACTTGCCGGTCTGCTGGGAGATGTGCATTTTGAAGGCGCGCTTCGCCACGCTCAGGCCCGTTTCCCCGTTAAAGGCGGAGAGGGGCTGACGCCAGTCAAAGGTGATGACATTCTGTTTGTACAGATGAAGGTACAGCTTGGAGGGCGCGAAGGTGCCGTGCTCCGCCGCGGAATCCGGATCATAGGCCGGATCAGCCGCCAGCTCCGTGACGGCGCTGATGACGGCCTCCACCGTGACGATGTGGTGAAAATGCCCGTACTCGCCCTTGATATCCTGGGTGACCACCACCGCGGGGCGGTATTTGCGTATCATCTGCGTGACCCGCAGCTGCGCGGCACCCTCGCCCCAATTGCGGATGGTGCTGTTATAGGAGGACGCGCCCTTATCGGGGAAATACCCGATATCGGGATAATCCCGCACGCCGCAGGCCCACAGGCCGTCCAGCAGTTCATTTTTGCGCTTGGGGCTGTTGCCGCCCACCATGTACACCACGATGACCTTTTTCTTCAGCTCGCCGGCGTAATAGGGCAGCATGCCGCCGAACCACAGCAGCTCGTCATCGGGATGGGTGGATACCAGCATCATATCGGCATCCCCCTCCATCACCCGCCAGCGCTGCACCCAGCCGGGGATCTCGCCCTCCGCGATGATCTGCAGCTTGCTGACCTCCACTTCCTCCGTTTCAGAGGCGTTGATGATGCGGAACGCGGAAGAGGGGGCTGTGAACAGGATCGACCCGTTCTCATAAACACCGGTGTACTCGCCGAGGATCTCGCCGGTAGCGGCATCCTCCACCCGGAGGGGCCCCGGCACGGAATGGAAGCTGAAGGCCGCCCCGCCCGCCTGCTTTCCGTTCTTCACCTTCACGGTGACGGAGGCGCCAGGCTTTCCGGTCCAGTAGGAGGCGTAGCCCTCCTTTGTCATGGCGTTTCTGTGATCCCGGTCACAGCTCACTTCCAGCGTGCAGTTCGCGGTGATATCCCCCTCCGGGGCTTTCCCGTCCGCCGCGAGAGAAACAGCGGGAAGCGCTGAGACCAGCAGGATCATCAGCAGAAATACAGCGATCTTTCTTCTCATACTCATTTTCCAAGCCACAGCCCGTTCAGGTAATCGCGCCGCACGGTCACAAAACTGATCAGAAACTCGATGTTCTCGTCAAAGGTGTAGCCGGTCTGCGCCACTGTGGAAGCATGCTTTTTATTGGGCCAGCGGGTGAAATTCATATCCGCGCTGGCACGGATGGCCTCTGCGTACTCACGGATGGAGAGGAGCACGCCGTTTTCATCAGCGGCCTCCCCCAGCAGGATATTGACGGCGGGCAGGAAGCATTCCTCATACCGCTGCACGACAGCCGCGTAGAAATCGGGCTGCTTGTACAGGGCGGGCCACCAGTATCTGCCGCCGGAGGCATTGCCGATCCACAGGCCCTTGCCGGTGAGCACCTTCTTCGCGTTGTCCTCCCGGGCGTAGCTGCCGTAGGAGCTGTCATAATCCCACACGGGGCCGGCGAAAGCCACCGTGCTGACGGAATCCACATCCTTGTAGAAGAACATGCTGGAAGAGTTTCCGTCATAGTTCTTGCAGATCTCCTCCACCAGATACTTGTTGACCAGGGAAGCGAGATCCACAAATTCATCGAAGTGCTTTCCGGTCTTCGGATCATTGCCGTCCTTGGCGAAGATGGCGTCCTCGAAGCCCTGCATGAAGGCGGCCACATAGTCCATCTGCTCCACAGAGCAGTATTCGGGGCTCTTGACCACGATGGAGTTCTTCCGTTTTGTGAAATAGGCGGAGGGCTCGGCCTTGTAGCGGGAATCGTAGGATTCGAACTCGATCAGATAGCCGCCGGTGATATCCTCGGGTATATTGGGGATGCGGTAGGCCTTGCGGTTGCCGATGCCCGTTCCCTTTTCCCCCTTGAAGGGATAGGAGGACAGATCCTTATCGTTGAGGGCTTCCATGGCCTCCTCCAGATCGGTGATGGCGATGCGGTCGTCATCGATCATCACCTTTTCGCCGAAGAGGTACAGGCCCATATATTCGTTGTTGATATAGACCTCGGCCTGAACGCACTCGGGGGTGTACTGCAGCCCCGAATAGCGGGCCATATCATAGGTCATCTGGTTGCGGATGAGGCTCTTGTCCCGGCTGTTTCCCGTGAGGATCCAGGTACGGCACCTGCCCATGCCCAGCAGGTTGGCGCCGGTCTCCAGCTTCACCTGATAGTTCTTTTTCTTGAAGGTAGTGGAGGAGTTGCCCCGCATCTTGATGTGGGTGAGCCCTCCGTCATACTCCACAGCGCCCTCCGCCGTCACCAGCATCATGGCGCCCGGTTCCTTGTTCTTTTTATTGTTGTGGATATTCGTGTGCCTTCCGCTGCGGGTGGTGATATACACGGCGGGGAGCCCGGGGCTGCCCTGCATGACATTGATCACATACTTTTTCTTTCCCAGAACGAGGGTGAACTGCTCTCCGGGGGTCAGAAAATCCGCCGCATCGCCGGGCAGGATGTCCCTGCCGTCCAGCTGCACGCTCTCCGCCCCTGTGAAGCCGATGCGCAGGCTGCGGGGATCGGTGTTGCCGGGCAGGAACAGATAGTATTCCTTACCGTCCTCCGGCTTGAACCAGCAGATGGCGTCGATCGTCTTTTCCCCTGTGGGAGACACCCACAGCTCCTTCACCGCCGGGGTCTCCGCCGCGGCGGACGCCGCCAGCGAAAGCAGGATGAGGAGGAGCAGCGGGAACAGGAAAGTCATTCTTCTTTTCATGGCGCGGTCTCCTCAATAACGCCGATCAGGCCGGATACGTAGCGGATATCCTTGCTCTTCGTATTCGCGGGACGGTTGATGATCTTTCCCATGAACAGCAGGCTGCAGGTGTTGCCGCCGTCCAGATTGATGGATTCCACCGCGCCCTTCTCGTTCATCTTTTCCGCCAGCCAGATGAAGGAGGCGCCCTTGCTATCATCGCGTCTGCCGGTGACGGTGAGCACGATGTATTCGCCCGGGGCGATCATGCCCAGAGCTGTGCGGGGCTCCATATCGAACTTGTCATAGCCGTAGATGTAGGGGTTGATCCTGCCGTTCTGTGTCAGGATGGGGCCGAAGGCATAGGTATCGATGACGCCCATGTCCAGATATTCCTGAGCGGTATGATCCACGCGCCCGTAGGTCTTCAGCGTGCCGTCGGGGAACACGGCCATGATATCCAGCGGCGGGAACTTGGTGGAATTGGCGCCGGCGGTGGTCTCGGACATGATCTCCCTGTCGCGCACGATGATCCCGATGCGGGTGCCCTCGTACTTCCTGCGGTATGCGAAGAAGTCATCGCTGAAGGCCAGCACGACGGTGTGACTGTCATCGGTGTACTGCTCTATGATATCGCCGGGCTGCTTGAAGGTGGTCTTCTGCTTTCCGGGCACCAGCAGGCTCTGCAGCCTCACCCCGTCCTTCAGCAGGATATGCGTTTCAAACCAGATAAGCGCGGGTTTCTTCTGGGTATAGCGGATGATCTCGATGGAGATATCGGTGCTGATATACACCCAGTGGCCCTCATCGGGATTGGCGTACACGAAGGGATCGCCGGAAATGAGGAAGCCGTCCTCCCCCGTTTCGGGCAGCGCCACCGTGTCATGCGGCGCGATGGGCGTGGGCGCCGGGGTGGGAACGGGCGTGGGCTTGGGCGTGGGGCCCTGCCATACGCAGGCATCGGAATAGATCAGCTCCTGCAGCTCGGGGGTGGCGATGCCCGTCTCCTCCAGGCCGTTGTTCTTCTGCAGCATCTTGATGCGCTTGATCATGGTGTTGTTGTACTGATCGGACAGGTTGAGGGTGTTGAAATAGCCCAGGTAGTACATCCTCTCCTTCAGCATCAGCACATCGGCCCCGGTATCATCCTTTTTCAGGGTGCGGTAGGGATAATCCCCCTCCGCGAAGGCGCATACGCCGGCGGGGAAAGCGGTCAGCAGCAGTACAGCCGCGAGAGCCGCGGATATCATTTTCAGGATGCTTTTTTTCATAGATCCTTCTGTTTCCTTTCGATGTTCCGGTTATAGAAACGGCGCAGACTGCCGGAAATGTCACCATCCGGTATTCTACCATACCGGGCGGGCAATGTAAAGCGCAAACGCGCCGCCGGCGGGCTGAGTTTCCCCCTCCTTGACACGGTTTTTGACGGCATGATATAATCGGGCCGGAACGCGGGCATCCGGCGCGCGCAAGCGGAAGACAGGCGCCGGGACCGTGTGAAATGAACGGAGGAACCTATGAAAAGAATTACAGGGCGTATCCTGTGCGGCCTTCTGTGCCTGATCATGCTGCTTCCCATCGCGGCCTGCGCGCAGACCGAGACCGTGGTCATCACCTGCACCGGAGACGCCATGCTGGGCTGCAATGAAACGGTGCGCCCCCATGACTACGCCTTCAATCACTATATCGACCTGTACGGCTACGACTATCCCTTTGAGTATTTCAGGGAGATGTTCGAGAACGATGATATCACCCTGCTGAACCTGGAGGTGGTGCTCACCGATACCACCAACAGCAGGGCGGCAAAATCCCGCTATACCTTCCGGGGCACCACGGATTACGCGAAGATCCTGAGCCGAAACAGCGTGGAAGCCGTGAGCATGGCCAACAACCACACCCTGGATTACGATCAGAAGGGGTTCAACTCCACCGCCGCGGCGCTGGACGCCGAGGGCGTGGCCTGGTTCGGCATAGACGAGGAGCATGTGTACACCTGGATCTGGGAGCGGGGCGATATAAGGATCGGCTTTATCGGCGTGCTGCCCCATTTCTGGGCGGAGAGCAGCAAAAACCAGAACCGGATGCAGAAGGCCGCGCAGAAGCTGCGGGATGACGGCTGCCAGGTGGTGGTCGCCTGCCTGCACTGCGGCACCGAGGGCATCGCGAAGCATGACAGCATCCACAACAAGTATGAGGGCGTGTGCCTCTCCCTGGGGGCCGATCTCATCATCGGCAACCATCCCCATGTGCCTCAGGGCATCAATGTGACGAAAAACGGCGTGACCCACCTGTACTCCATCGGCAATTTCGCCTTCGGCGGCAATACCGGCGTGGATGAGGTGCTCTCCTGTCAGGACGGCTATGTAGCCCAGTTCACCCTCACCTTCGAGGACGGCGTCTATCTGGGGCATCAGCTGACCATCTGGCCCATCCACATCACCGGCTCCTATCCCGTCAACGATTACCGGCCCGTGCCGGTGACCGGCGCGGAGGCCGATGAGGTGATGCGGCGCATCCAGGCCGATACGGATTTCCCCCTGAACCCCTATGTGGAGGGTCAGGGCGCCGTGCAGGATTTCGTTCCCGCCGGCGGAAAATAAGGCATTTTCAGAAAAAGGCATATACATGCAAAGAACCCGGTGAAGCTTGCTCAAGGCTTTCACCGGGCTTTTTGCTTTAAGGAGGTTTTGATTTGGAGGAGTTCCCATGAAGTTTCTGCTCTGTCTATTTTAAGGAGGTTTAACTCTCGTCTTCTTTTCCCGCAGGCTTTTCTTTCCTCTCTTCCCGCCTGCACTTATGTATACGAACGGAAAAACGGAAGGGCTACAAAAACGGAAAATATTTTTTCAGAAATTTTCCGGAGGGGCTGAAAGGCGGTCCGGAGAGAGAAAAAAGGATATAGAAAAAAAGACGGAGGAACCCCCTCCGTCTTCTGCAATGCCCGCGGTTTTTTCCGGCGTCCGTTTCAGGCCGGGCCGTTTCCTCAATCCAGCATGGTGGCGCCCGGCCCCCGCAGCGTTTCAAAATCCGCGATGAACTTTTCCGCGGCGCTGTCCACGCAGGGGTTCTTCAGCAGGCCCTCCAGTATATCGGGCGGCAGGGTCATGGCGCCGATGCCGTATTCCGCGAGGCCCGTCACCTGGCGGGTGTTCTTGAAACTGGCGGCCAGCAGACAGGTGCCGAAACCGTTCGCGTCATACACATCCTGCATGCGCTGCACGGTCTTCACGCCGTCCTCCCCCAGATTTTCGATGCGGTTCACATAGGGCGCGGCGTAATCCGCCCCCGCCTTGCCGGCAAGGAACGCCTGCTGCACGGTGTAGATGCAGGTAGCGGTCACCCGGATGCCCCGCTCCTTCATCAGCATGATTGCCTTCAGGCCCTCCGGGGTCACAGGCACCTTGATGAAGGTGTTTTCACCCAGTTTTTCCCGTATGCGCTGCGCCTCGGCCAGCATATCCTCCGCCTTGCGGGAGATGACCTGCACATGCAGATCCCCGTCCTTCCCCAGCAGATCCCTTATCTCTCCCAGCACCTCATAGGGCGCGCGTCCCGCCGCCGCCAGGATGGACGGATTGGTGGTGACCCCGTCCAGAGGAAAATATTCATACGCCCTGCGGATGGCGTTCACATCCGCCGTGTCCAGCAATATCTTCATATCAGGCCTCCGTAATGATCTTTTTCCTTACCCGGATATTATACGCCTCAAACGCAAAAATGGCAACGGAAAACAGCGGAGGCCGCTCCCGCTCTTGCCACGGCGGGCAGGATGTGCTACACTGCAGGCAGAAAACACGGAAATATACGGCAGCGGAACAGTTCTCCGTCATGACCGGAACTTTCCCGGAAGATGAAGGATAAGGAGGGATACCATGAAAGCGGGAAAATTTTTCAGCCTGATGCTGGCGGCGATGATCCTCGCCCTGCTGCCCGGTGCTTCGGCGGAGGAAACGGAAGCGCCGAAAATATACATCACTTACGCGCCGGCGTACGGCGAAAGGGCGCCTGTTGCCGGCGTGGTGAAGGGCGGCCCGCCGGAAAACTACCGCGTCTCCCTGTATCTGCAGCTGGAAGAGGGCCAGCAGTGCTGGGTGAAGCCCTATGCCGAGAGCGGCGATTTCCACTCCTATGCCGGGATCGCCGGGGACGGCTCCTTCTCCGTCACCTACGCGACCGGCGGCTCCGATCCGAGCGCGAAGATCCTGCACCTGATGATCGTGCCGGGGGATTATATTCCCGGCGGCGATTTCAGCGCGACCCGGGCGGCGGCGCTGGATTACATCCGCATCGACCGCACACCGGAGGGGGATGTATCCTTCCCGGAGGACAGAAGGCTGCCTTCCGGCGCGGATGAGGGAGCGGGACCGGAGATCACCGGAAAGCCCTCGGGGCTCAGCGTGAGCGCGGAATATCTGGCTGTGAACGTGGGCCCCTACACCAGCGGCAACTCCCCCGACCGGGGCGATCCCGTGCGGGAGGAGGACGTGCGCGCCCAGCTGGAAGCCCTGCGCCCCTACACCGACACGGTGCGCTTCTACGCCGCGGACGGGCTGCGGGAGGCCTGCGTCATCGCGCGGGAAATGGGGTTCAGCATCATCTGCAACGCCTGGCTCTCGGGAAACAAAGAGGCCGATCAGAAGGAGCTGGACGCCCTCATCGATAATTGCAACGCCGGCCTGTGCGATATGGCGGTGGTCGGCAGCGAAACGCTGCTCCGGGGCGATCTGACCCCGGCGGTCTTGGAACCCAAGATCCGGTATGTGAAAACGGGCGCCACGGGTTAGAGCATTTCCGTGACCACCGCCCACAGCGCGTATTTTTTCCTTGCGGACAGCGAGCTGACAGGGGGCTGCGATGTGCTGTTCGTGAACGTCTATCCCTTTTGGGACGGCATCTCGATCGGGGAGGCTCCC
>PITV01000038.1 GCA_017577285.1 Clostridiales bacterium | reverse complement strand
GAAACGAGGGTCCAGGCGCCGTCGAATTCAGCGATGTCGGAAGCGGGAACAACGGGAGCCAGAGGAGCGCCCAGGCCGAAAACATAGATGACATCACCGGAGAAGATGCCCAGCTGCATGGCGTTCTCATCAAAGGCGCCGTTCAGGACGGAACCGTCTTCCGCGGTGAACACGAAAGCGGTATATTCTTCGGTCTCAGAGGTTTCAAAGGTGCCGGCGATGCTGTCTTCGCCGACGGTCATGATGAAGGAACCGGTGAATTCGTCTTCGGTCTCCAAAATGATCGTCATGGGGATCTGCTCGTCAACGGGCTCTTCATCCTTTACAGTGCACACATAGGACCAGGTCAGGGTCTCGGCGCAGGCGGCGGAAACACTGAGGATCATCATCAGCGCGATCATGGCGGCAAACAGTTTCTTCATAATTGTTTCTCCTTCTCGGTTGTAATCTGTCGTGCGTTAAAAGGCACACGCCGCTTAGGATACAGTAATTCCTTCTGTTTGTCAATATAAATGAAACCGGTGAATGCAGCAAACTGTTCCGGTGCCGGACGGCCGCGTTTAACGCGCTCCGCACCGTGTTCAGAAAAGGGGTGAGATGATTGTTACAATCTTCTCAATAAATCGTAATAATCCGCAATTTATCATTTTTTGCTTGACATTGAATAAAAATTGCTATAAAATGTGTGCAAGTTGAACAAGAAGCGCCTCAAACAAAGTACCCAATGGTCGGAGTACCATATATTATAAAAGGAGGAAGACTCTATGAAGAAACTCGTGGCTCTGCTCATCGCTCTCGCTATGCTGCTCGCGTGCGTCGGCGCTCTGGCGGAAACTGTTACGGAGATCCCCCGTAACGAAACTCTGTACTTCGCTGGTCAGCAGTGGGGTACCGTTGCTTCCTGGAACCCCATCGGTGTGAACCAGAACAACAGTATGGCGATCGCCGGCAATGAAGGCGGCTATCGCACCCTGGTTTGGGAAACCCTGTATATGTACAATCCTCTGGACGGCGGCC
Organism: Clostridiales bacterium; assembly: GCA_017577285.1. Classification (GTDB taxonomy): domain Bacteria; phylum Bacillota; class Clostridia; order Christensenellales; family Aristaeellaceae; genus ZC3RG03. The sequence goes on along the minus strand of PITV01000038.1, from coordinate 14,416 downwards.
TGTATCCCCTGCTGGCTGACGGCGAGTATGCCTGGAACGAGGATATGACCGAACTGACTGTCAAGATCAAGGAAGCCGCCAAGTGGAACGACGGCACTCCCGTGACCGCTGACGACGTGAAGGCCACCTGGGATGTCGGCCTGTACCTGGGCAACTCCACCGGCAACGGCTACAAGGATTTCGTGGCCGGCATCGAAGTGATCGACGCGAAGACCCTGAAGATCGTCTCCGTCAAGAATGCTGAGGGTGCTCCCGCGAACCCCCTGAAGCTGCTTGACTTCATCAGCGGCACTCCCATCGTGCAGGGCGCCTGGATCGAATCCGTGAAGGCTGCCTTCGGCGATGACGTTGCTGCCATTCAGACCTACACCGGCATGGAAGACGGCGCTTTCGTCGTTCCTCACTCCGGCCCCTACACCCGTTATTATGACGATGATCAGAAGGTCATTCTGGTCCGTGATGACAACTATTGGGGACAGGATGCCTCCATGTGGGGCAAGCTGCCTGTTCCGAAGTACATCGGCCATGCGATGTATGCTGACAACCCCGCCGGTGACGCCGCCCTGAAGGCCGGTGAAGTCGACGTTTCCCAGCAGTTCATTTCCAACGTCCAGGATCTGTGGCTGAAGGACGAACTGCCCATCTCCACCTATTATGAAGAGGCTCCCTACGGACTGTGCCTGACCATGCCCACCGGCTGGTACAACCTGAACCTGCCCGTGCTGCAGATCCCCGCTGTCCGCAAGGCCATCGCTATCGCTGTGGACTATGATGCCATCATCGCTTCCGCTATGACCAACCAGAGCCCCAGCTTCGCTGATGTTCCCCGTTCTCTGATGAACCCCACTCCCGGTGAACAGGCTCTGTATGATCATGAGGCTGTCAAGGATCTGCAGTGGGCCGGCCTGGATATCGAAGGCGCCAAGGCTATGCTGGACGAAGCCGGCATCGTGGATGCTGACGGAGACGGCTGGCGTGAGTACAACGGCGAGAAGATCTCCCTGAACGCTGTCTGCCCGCAGGGCTGGACCGACTGGGAAGCTTCCATGGAAATCGTCGCTGCCGCCGGTGAAAAGATCGGTATCGAAATCACCACTCTGTTCCCGACCGCTGATCAGTATTACACCGTATTCACCAGCCCCGTGCAGACTGAATACGCCATCTTCATGTGGTCTCCCGCCGCTGCTTCTCCCTCTCAGCCCTGGGGCCGTGTATACGGTCTGATGTCCAGCAGCTTCAAGGGAATCGAGAACAACTGGAGCGGCAACTTCGGCCAGTATGAGAATGCCGAAGTCGACGAGATCCTGGCGAAGATCCCCACCATGAGCGACGAAAACGAGATCAAGGCTGCCTACACCCGTCTGGTGGAAATCTACCTGACTGAAGTTCCTTCCTTCTCTCTGATGTATCGTCCTTCCGTATTCTGCACCTACAACGAGACCGTCTGGACCAACTTCCCCTCTGACGACGGCCGCAACATTCCTCCTCTTGACTGCACCGACGGCTACGGCATCGCTGCTCTCTATGATCTGGAACTGGTAGGCGAGTAATCATTCGGTTTTTCGGCCATACCCCGGTCCGCCGGGGTATGGCCCTTCCTTACGGAACCGCCTGTTTATAAATCGTGTTATCCGTTTATAAACAGGTTTTGTCATTCATACGGGCGATTGTCAGCCTCTGAGACCGGCGGAAAAAAGGAACGGGAGCCGCCTCCGGGGCGATGATCCGCAAACAGCGGTCAATAACTGTTTGGGGGGAATTGGACTGTGGAACAACAGAAGACGGAAAAGAAAAGATCCCGCAGCAGAAAGGGATACGTCAAATATTTCCGTAAAAAACTGATCTGGTTCGTGCTGACCCTGATCATTGCCGTGGCGCTGAACTTTATCCTGCCGCGGCTGATGCCCGGCGATCCGGTGCAGGCAATGACAGGCAAACTGGTGGCCGGAACCACCAGCAATACCATCGCAAAGGAAATGTATGAGCGGTATGCCGAGGAATTCGGCACGAACAAGCCGCTTTTTCAGCAGTTCTTCATTTATGTGGGGAATGTCATGAAGGGCAATTTCGGCCTCTCCTTCTCTGAGTATCCCCGCCCTGTTTCGGATGTGGTGAATTCCGCCGTGTGGTGGACGGTGTGCCTGCAGATCCCGGCGATCATTTTCAGCTGGATCATCGGCAACCTGCTGGGCGCCGTAGCCGCGTACCGCAAGAAGGTATGGGACAAGGCTGTCATGCCTTTCACCCTGTTCCTGAGCGCGATCCCGGCCTTTGCCATGGCCGTCATCCTGTTCGTCATTTTTGCCGTCACGCTGAAATGGGCACCCATTTCCGGCGGCTATGCATATGATATGATACCGCCCGCGATCAATTCGTTCGGCGACTTTTTCGCGAAGTTCCCCCAGATCATGAAGCTGATCGGCTCGGTGCTGGAGCATTATCAGCTTCCCTTCTGGTCCATCGTGCTCATCTCCATCGGCGGTCAGGCCGTGGGCATGCGCTCCATGTCCATTTACGAGCTGAATGCCGATTATGTGAAATATTCCCGCTTCATGGGCATCAAGGACAGGAAGATCGTGCGCTATGTGTTCCGCAACGCCATGCTGCCGCAGGTGACCGGCCTCACCATGAGCATCGGCACCTCCGTCGGCGGCTCTCTGGTGGCGGAAACGATCTTCAGCTATCCCGGCCTCGGAAGCGCCATGCTGAAGGCCGTTACTTCCAGCGACTATCCTGTGATCTCCGCCACCACGCTGATCATCACCATCATGGTGCTGATCTGCTCGCTGATGCTGGATGTCATCTACGCCGTGATCGACCCGCGTGTCAAAGCGGCCCAGTTTGATTGAGGGGAGGGATATATATGAGACATATGATCCGCAATGTATTTCATTCCCCCAAGTTCGTATGGGGTTTCGGGATCTTCGTTTTCATCCTGATCTTCTGCATCGTGTATCCTCTGTTCAATCCCGGCAATCCGCTGGAAATGCTGCAGGTGGGCGGTTTCGCCGCGCCCGGCACCTATGTGAACGTGTATGATACCGTCGCCGCGGATATCAACAAGGAGGAGACCCTCAAGATCAAGTTCAGGCTGCCCGGCGCCGATGAGAAGAGACTGGAATCCGTCCTTTCCGCCGATGACAGGAACACCATGCTCAAGTTCCTGGCAAAGGTGGGCGTCGATACCTCCGAAGTGGACGTGGAGGATCTGGACCAGCTGCTGGAGCTGTGGGAAAAGTATTTTGACCCCACCTCCCAGCCCAAGGGGATCACCCGCGCCGACTGGAACAAGTACAAGCGCATCAACAACGCCATCAACAGGATCTCCAGCACCGACCGTCGCAGCGTATCCGAAAAGGATCAGGACGGCCAGATGGCTGCTGTGGGCGATTTCAGCAGCATCGATTATGTTTCCGTGGATGAGGTGGCCAACCATATCACCCTGCCCCTGGGCACGGATAACTTCGGCCGCGACATGCTGAAGGAGCTGGTCTCCGCCACCCTCACCTCCGTGGAGATGGGCTTCATCGCCGGTACGGTCGCCACCATCATCGGCCTGCTGTTCGGCCTGCTCGCCGGCTATGTGGGCGGCGTGCTGGATGACATCATCACCTTCATCACAAATCTGTTCACCGTGATCCCGGGCTTCGTGCTGCTGATCCTGATCTCCTTCTCCATCGGCCAGGAGCAGCGCGGCGTCACCACGGTGGCTCTGGTCATCGGTCTTACCGGATGGACCTGGACGGCCCGTTCCGTACGCTCCCAGGTGATCAGTCTGCGCAACCGCGATCACGTGAACCTGTCCAAGCTGAGCGGGCACAGCCTGTTCCGCATCATCCTGTCCGATATACTGCCCTACATCATGAGCTATGTGGTCATGGCCTTCATCCTGCAGGTGTCCAGCGGCATCCTTTCCGAGGCGCAGCTGAGCCTTCTCGGCCTGGGCCCCAAGAGCACGGAAACGCCTACCCTGGGCCTGATGATGAACTGGTCCATGCTTTACAAGGCCCACACCAGCGGCTATTGGTGGGCGTATTTCCCCATCATCCTCACCATTGCCGGCGTGTCCTTCTCCCTGAACCTGATGAATACCGGTCTCGACCAGGTGTTCAACCCCGCCCTGCGTGATTAAGGAGGCTGAAAGATATGAGTAATGTATTGCTGGAAGTCAATCAGCTGACGACGAAATATATCACGCGCTTCAGGGAAGATGTCTACGCCGTGGATCACGTTTCCCTGTCGCTGGAGGCCGGAAAGAGCATCGGCATCGCCGGTGAGAGCGGCTGCGGAAAGAGCACCCTGGCCCTCAGCCTGATGGGCTACTATTTCGCCCCCCTCCACTATCAGAGCGGCGATATCATCATTGACGGAAAGAATATCTCCGGCATGAAGCCGGATGACGTGCGCCGCAATATCCTGGGCCGCGAGATCGCCTACATCCCGCAGGCCGCCATGAACGCGCTGAACCCCACCTGCAAGATCCGCAAGTTCATCCGGGACGTCATGCACGCCCATTATCCCAAGATGCGGGATGACGAGATCGACAGAATGGCGGAGGACCGCTTCCGCGAGCTGAACCTGCCTGTGGATTCTCTGGATCTGCACGCGGTGGAGCTTTCCGGCGGCATGAAGCAGCGCGTGGTCATCGCCGTATCCACCATCCTGAAGCCCAAGGTCCTGATCGCCGATGAGCCTTCCTCCGCGCTGGATGTCAGCAGCCAGAAGGTGGTCATCAGGATGCTGCGCGATATGATGAACGCCGGCCTCATCGGTTCCATGATCTTCATCACCCACGAGCTGCCCCTGCTGTACAACGTGACGGATGACATCATGGTGATGTACGCCGGCCAGATCGTGGAAAAGGGCACCGCCGCCGAAATGGTGTTCGATCCCATCCATCCCTATTCCAGGGGACTGATGCGCTCCATCCTCGTTCCCGAGGAGGGCACCCGCAATATCAAGCTGACCGCCATTCCCGGCACGCCGCCCAACCTGAAAAAGCCCCCTCAGGGCTGTCGTTTCTATGACCGGTGCAGGTACCGCCAGCCCCAGTGCCAGTACAACGCCGTGCCCATCGCGGATATCGAGGGCAACAGGCAGTACCGCTGCCAGCTCAGCGTGGATCAGCTGCGTGAGCTGTACACCGCTGAGGACGCGGAAGCCGAGAGAAAGCAGGCGGAGGACACGGTGCTGCAGAAATTCCTGAAGGATACGGGCATGAATTCCGCAAAGGAGGAAAACCGCGATGACATATGAGGAACTGCAGAACGCGCCCCTGTGTTTGAGCGGGCGTCAGCTGACAAAGGTGTTCGTGAACGGCAAGGTCAGCAAGACCGCGGTGGATCATGTGGACTTTGATTTCCATCAGGGCGAAGTGATCTCCATCGTGGGAGAGAGCGGAAGCGGAAAGACCACCCTATCCAAAATGCTGCTGGGGCTGCTGAACGTGACCTCCGGCACCATCTATTTCAAGGGCGAGGAACGCAAGATCAGGACCATGGCCCAGCGCCGTGCCTACTGGAACGGTATTCAGGCCATCTTCCAGGATCCCTTCTCCTCCTACAACATCTTCCACAAGATCGACGCGGTGCTGGATGACTGCATCAACATGCGCTACGGAAGGCATATCGACAAGCAGAAGCGGGAGGATCTCAAGACCGAGGCCTGCAGTTTCGTCAACCTGAAGTACGCCGAGCTGACCAACAAATATCCTTTCGAGCTTTCCGGCGGACAGATGCAGAGACTGATGATCGCCCGCATCTTCCTGCTCAAGCCCCAGATCCTTCTGGCGGATGAGCCCACTTCCATGATCGACGCCTGCTCCCGCGCCACCATCCTGGATATGCTGCTGAAGCTGCGCGATGAAACGGGCATGACGGTCATCTTCATCACCCATGATATCGGCCTTGCCTACTATATCTCCGATACGGTCTACATCATGGAGCACGGAAAATTCGTGGAATCCGGCAGCGCGGATGAGGTGATCCTTCATCCGAAGGCCGCCTATACCAAACGCCTGATCAGCGATGTGCCCAAGATCCACGAGGAGTGGAACCTGGACGATGTCTTTACGGGCGAGGAGTGAAATACAAGGGATGCCTGTATGCCGGCATCCCTTTTTGAACGAAAGAATATGAACGGAGGAAGAAAATGGATATCAGAAAGGTGATCTCTCAAATGACGCTGGAGGAGAAATGCTCCCTGCTCAGCGGATCGGATTTCTGGCACACAAAGGCGGTGGAGAGGCTCGGCATCCCCGCGGTCATGGTATCGGACGGCCCCCACGGGCTGCGCAAGCAGGATACCTCCGGCGATCATCTGGGCATCAATGACAGCATCAAGGCCGTCTGCTTCCCCGCGGGCTGCGCCAGCACCGCCTCCTTTGACCGGGAACTGGTCTATGAGGTGGGTGAGGATATCGGCGATTCCTGCCAGCACGAGGAACTGGCGGTCAACCTGGGCCCCGCCATCAATATCAAAAGGAGCCCGCTCTGCGGCCGCAACTTCGAGTATCTGAGCGAGGATCCCTACCTGGCCGGCGAAATGGCGGCTTCCCTCGTCAGGGGCGTGCAGAGCCGGAACGTGGGCGTATCCGTCAAGCACTATCTGGCCAACAACCAGGAGCACCGCCGCATGAGCTCCTCTTCCAATATCGATGAAAGGACGCTGCGGGAGATCTATCTGGCCCCCTTCGAGAAGGTGGTGAAGGACGCGAAGCCCTGGACGGTGATGTGCTCCTACAACCGCATCAACGGCGTGCTCGCCAGCGAGAACAAGCGCTATCTTACGGATATCCTCCGGGGCGAGTGGGGGTTCGACGGCTATGTCATGAGCGACTGGGGCGCTGTCAGCGACAGGGTGAAGGGCGTGGAGGCCGGCTTGGATCTGGAGATGCCCTCCTCCGGCGGCGTGAACGACAGGCGCGTCCTCGAGGCGGTCAGGAGCGGAAAACTGGATGAAAAGTATGTGGATCTGGCGGTGGAGAGGATCCTCACCGTATCGGAGCGCTATCTGATGAACGCGAAGCCGGATACCGTGTGGGACAAGGAGGCGCAGCATGAGGCGGCCCGCGTTGCCGCCGGAAAGAGCGCCGTGCTGCTGAAAAACGATGACGGCATCCTGCCCGTCAGGAAGGGGCAGAAGCTGGCTGTGATCGGCCAGTTCGCCAGAACGCCCCGCTTCCAGGGCGGCGGAAGCAGCCATATCAACTGCTTCAGGGTGACGAGCCTCTGGGATGAATGGAAGGACCGCGGGGATGTCATCTGGGCGGACGGCTATGATCTGAAGACAGAGGAGCCTGATGAGGCCCTTTTGGCGGAGGCGGAGAAAGCCGCGGCCGGCGCCGATGTGGTCATCATCATGGCGGGCCTGCCGGATTCCTTCGAATCCGAGGGCTATGACCGCACGCATATGCGCATGCCCCGGAACCAGGAGGTGCTCATCAGCCGCGTGGCGAAGGTGAACCCGGCAGCGGTGGTGGTGCTCCATAACGGCTCGCCCGTGGAAATGCCCTGGATCGGCGAGGTGAAGGGCGTTCTGGAAATGTATCTGGGCGGCCAGGCTGTGGGCGGCGCGACGGCGGATCTGCTGACCGGCGCGGTGAATCCAAGCGGCCGTCTGCCCGAATCCTTCCCGCTGCGGCTGGAGGATACGCCCTGCTATCTCAATTACGGCGGCGAGGGCAATCAGGTCAATTACACCGAGGGCGTTTTCGTCGGCTACCGCTATTACGACAAAAAGAAGATGGATGTGCTGTTCCCCTTCGGCTACGGCCTGAGCTACACGTCCTTCGCTTATTCCGGCCTGACGGCGGACAGGGAGAAGATGAAGGACACGGAAACGCTGACCGTCACCGTGGATGTTCAGAACACCGGCAAAGTTCCCGGCGCCGAGGTGGTGCAGCTGTATGTGGCGGATCCGGAAAGCAGCGTGTTCCGTCCCGTCCGCGAGCTGAAGGGCTTTGACAAGGTGTATCTGCAGCCCGGCGAGAAAAAGACGGTCACATTCACCCTTGACAAGCGGGCCTTCGCCTACTGGAACACGGATATTGACAACTGGTATGTTGAAAGCGGAGATTTCCTCATCCAGATCGGCACATCCAGCCGGGATATCGTGCTGGAAAAGAAGGTCTGTGTGGAATCCACGGATAAGGTGCCGCAGAAATTCGATATCAACTCCATCATGCTGGACATCCTGAAATCCGAAAAGGCGATGCAGGTGATGGCCCCCATCCTGCAGCAGATGAAGGAGGGCATGTTCGGCGGGCAGGATCCCGAATCGGCCGATTCCGCCGTGACGGATGACATGGCGCAGGCCATGATCAAATATATGCCGCTGCACGGGCTGCTCACCTTCGGCGGCGGGCAGATCACCTGGGAGATGCTGGAGCAGATGTGTCAGGCCATGAGCGACTGATATTTCCCTTGCACCCGCGCGGGGAAGGACGCGGTCCCCGGCCGGCTTTTCCGCCCCGCGGGAGATCATAACGGCATAAAAAGGCACCCTCTGCCGGGTACGTCCGGCAGGGGGTGTTTTGCGTTTTGCTGTATGAGCGGCAGTCCTTCCGGGCCGCTCCTTTCCGGCGCGGCGCCGTTGGATCCTGCTGCTTTTTTCTTATTCCTTTGCGTCCCCGCTCCAGAACACATATTCTCCGGGGCCCACCCGCGTCTCTTTTCCGTTCAGGCGTACCACGGCGGGCACAGGCGTGGTCAGGTCATACCGCACCGCGTTTCCGGTATATTTCCATTCCGCGGCGATCGTTCCGTTCCTCGTTTCCAGCTTCATCTTCAGCCAGCCGGCGCGGGCATCGGGATGCGGCTGATAGATCAGCTCTGAGAAGCCCGGATGCGCTTCATCATGGCGGATGCCCGCCGCCTGCTCAAACACCCAGTCCGCCACGGCGCCGTAGGCATAGTGATTGTAGGAGTTCATGTCCTTTGACCAGAAGGTGCCGTCCTCCTTGATGCCGTCCCAGTGCTCCCACACGGTGGTGGCGCCCTTTGTGACAGGGTACAACCAGCCGGGATATCCCTCGCGCAGCAGCAGCGACCAGGCCAGATCGGCGTGGCCGTATTCCGTCAGCACATGGAGCAGATAGGGCGTTCCGAGGAAGCCGGTGCGCAGCCGTGTGCCGTCCCTTACGACCATCGCGGCCAGATCATCCGCCGTCTTCTTCGGATCCTCCGCCAGGCGGAAATGCGCGGCCAGCGTGTGCTCTGTCTGCGTCATATAGGTCGGGAAATTCCTTCGGAAGGCGCTCACGATGGTGTGGTACAGCTTTCTGTACGGCTCCACATCCCTGCCCAGCAGCTCGCCGGTCATGATCACCAGCTCTGTTGAACGGGCGTAATACGCGTCGGCAATGAAATCCTCCCGGGTGGAGCCCTTGTAGCTCCCCTCCGGCGCGTCCAGCCCCAGCCAGTCGGCAAAGTGGAAATGTTCCGGCCACATGCCGGGCCCGGCGCAGATGCCGGTGATGAAATCCACCCACTTGCGCATGCTGTCGAACTGGTCTTCCAGCACCTGTATATCGCCGTAGGTCTGGTAGATCTGCCAGGGGATGATGGTGGCGGCGTCCCCCCAGGCGGCGCTGCAGGGGCTTTCCGGCATCACATCGGGGATCACCTGGCCCACCTCACCGCTCTCCCGCTGGTCGACAGCCAGGTCACGCAGCCATTTGCGGAAGAACCGTTCCACATCATAGAAAAGGGTCGCCGCCTTCGCGAAGATCTGGGCGTCGCCCGTCCAGCCGAGGCGCTCATCGCGCTGGGGGCAGTCGCTGGGCACATCCAGGAAATTGCCCTGCTGTCCCCACACGATGTTGGAGAACAGTCTGTTCAGCAGTTCATGGCCGGATTCCAGCCAGCCGGTGCGCCTGATATCAGAGCGGACGACGATGGCGGTGAAATCCTCCGGCCTTGCTTCTCCGGGCCAGCTGATCAGGCGGATGTAGCGGAAACCGAAGAATGTGAGCACGGGGTGCCATGTCTGCCGGCCCTCCGCGCAGATATATCTGACCTCCGCCTTCGCGCTGCGGTAGTTCTCATTGTAGAAGTTGCCGTCCCTGTCCATGACCTCGGAATGGGTGAAATACACGGTGTCGCCGGCATGCGCTTCAACCGTGAATTCCGCGTAGCCCGTTACCTCCTGGCCGAAATCCACCATCAGCTCGCCCCTGGGCGTGGTGAACACCCGCCGCGCCTGAACGCGCCCCGTCTCCCGCACGGTCTCGCCCTCCTGGGGGATCAGGATGTCCCGGCTCCAGGCCAGCTCCTTTACGGGAAGCCATTCCTTCGTGATGAAAGAGGCGTCATAGGTCTCGCCGTCATAGATCTCGCTGAACCGCACCCGGCTCTCGCCGTACTGCCATGATCCGTCGGTGATCAGCGTTTCCGCGCTCCCGTCCGTGAAACTGACGGTCAGGCACGCGATCAGTCCGCAGGGCTGGGCGTACCGGCGCGCCTTGTCTTCCGTGTTGATCCAGCCGGGCAGGGGGGAGCGGAACCAGCCCCGGCCCACCGTCACCCGGATCTCATTCTTTTCACCCAGCAGCTCCGTCACATCATAGGTCTGCACCTGCAGCCTGTTTCCGTAGCTGGTCCAGCCGGGCGCCATCACGAAATCGCCCGTCCGGCTGCCGTTCAGCCTGGCCTCGTATACCCCCAGAGCGGTGATCTGCAACTCTGCCTTCAGGGGCGTTTTCCTCATCTCGAATGCGCGGCGGAATACAGGCGCGATATCGCCTGTGTCAGCCGCTGTGGTGATCCACTGTGCGTTTCTGATCTCCATGATTATGCTCCTTGTTCTGATCATTTTTCTGCAGGGACGGGGCGGAAACATCTGTGTGATTTTATATATTTCACGCAATGTCCGGGCAATTGTATTCATGATTCGGGATTCGGTTTAATTCTACATACACACGGGAATATTGTCAATGAAAAACGTGTACTTGAAAAGGAGATTTGATGCTGGTTTTGTTTCTATGATTGGGAAATGTGTTTGATTACAGGAGGTAACAACCGGGTGATCTGTACGATACCGTTTGACTATGTGGCTTCCGGCTCTTCAGCAGTTTGTCATTTCTGCCCGGTTCGTCATTTCAGTTCAATGCGATCAGATATCAATTAAACACCCGCGGTGGGATTCGCCTGCCTGCGGGCAGGACCGGGCGCGGCTCTGACAGTCCCACTGGACTGTCATTCACCTCCGCGCCGTTCTCATCCCACGCCTCTTCGGCAAAAAATAAAACGCCCCCGGGATGAACCCGGGGACCGTTTTATTTGGCGGAGGCGGTGGGATTCGCCCGTCTGCGGACGGGACCGGGCGCGGCTCTGACAGTCCACTGGACTGTCATTCACCTCCGCGCCGTTCGAATCCCCCCTGTCCTTCTGTCTGAAACAAAAAACAACCCATGGGGCAAGCCCATGGGATTGTTTTTGTTTGGCGGAGGCGGTGGGATTCGCCTGCCTGCGGGCAGGACCGGGCGCGGCTCTGACAGTCCACTGGACTGTCATTCACCTCCGCGCCGTTCTCATCCCACGCCTCTTCGGCAAAAAATAAAACGCCCCCGGGATGAACCCGGGGACCGTTTTATTTGGCATTGCACTCTAATTTTGATACAAAGTGCAAAAGTAAACGGCAGCCGGAAAACTGGGTGCAAGTGGGTGCATAATAAAACGGTAGCGACCTCTGCTGGGTGCAAAAGAGTGCCCGGGAAAGTGGTCGCGTTTTATTTTGCACCCAAGGATGCACCCATCACAGATTCAGAATTAACCCCAAAGAGGAAAAGGATTGATTTGCAGGATGTCCTGCGCTGGTACCTGTATATTGTCTTTCAACATTGTTACTATAGTCGACTTGCCACCATAAGCAGCATCGTAGGCACGGCAAAGATACGAAAGTACTTTACCGTCTGACGAGGGTTGTTCACTATCGCAAACCAAATTTCTACCAGATACCTTTGCAATGACCGCGTAAGTCGAATGCGATCGAGCCCATTCTTCACTTAAGTGGAGATGAAGGAGGTCATCAATATTTTTCAGGATTTCCGGTCTCTTATGAACGCACCCAAGATATGTGGATTCAGGATCAATCTGAAGAAAGCCATTGACACAAAAATCATAGTAAAATTTTCTGCCGACTAACCATGCATTATAAGCTTCAGTATCTGAAGAATCCGGTCGATCATCGAAAGAAATATCGAAATATCTGTCACCGTATTTTAGATAGTTACGGTCAAGCCGGATTTCAATTTTATGTTGCTCAATAAATATGCGCAATTCCGAATCTGGAGACCTATAGACAGAAGCGAGGTCTGTAAGTCCATTTTCCTTTATTCCTCGGCAGGCGTTGGCGCTTGTTGTAATGTGAGATATGACAAAATCAATATCGTTAAACCGTGGTAGAGTTTTGCCATACTTTTTTATAGTTGCTTCGAGGAAATCATCACAGTACTCATACTCATCGAAATGCGCGTTTTCTCTTTCCCAAACAGAAAAGGGAATGGCAGTGATATGTTTCAGTGTGTCTTGAGCATCTTTTTCAGTGTGAATATTGTACAGCATCGCTAATCATCCTTTCGAGTACACAAGTATTATACACATTCTAAGCTGACAATCAATCACGCGATTGTAATTATTAGAGATTGCAACCTTTGCAGTGGTGTTCATTGGATTTTCCTTGTAAAATAGTCATGAAGCTGGGCAAAAGAAAAGCCGCTACCGGGAGCAATCCAGCAGCGGCTCAAGGGCAGTATCACTTGCAGTTATTCCGGTAGACGTTCAGCAGAGCCCCCATAGCCTCATATAAAAAATCCTGCTCTGCGTCATCACAAGTCTGCAGCAGAGCAGTGAACCTATCGGTGTTGTTGGAAACCGGGTACTCAAGAAAATCCCGCACCATATCGTTCACGGTGCAGCCCAAAATGTTGGCCATCTTCACAGCCCTCTCCAGCATGATCTGCTGCCGGCCACTCTCAAACCTCCACAATGTCGTGACTGAAACGTGCATCCTCGCGGCGAGCTCCTCCTGGCTCAAGCACTTCTGCCGCCGCATCTCCGCGATCCTGTCGGCTACCATTTGTTCGTTATAAACCATAGCCAAACCTCCAAAATTTGCGTAGTACATAAACTATCGTTTATGCCATCTACTATCATACATTTTCTTTTGAAGGTCGGTGATATAGGATAGTTTATGGTTAATGCTATCGTATAAATCGGAGGTCAAAATGGAGAAGTTTTTGCAGGAGGTAGGAGCCCGTGTCAAAGAAGCACGGATGCGAAAGCATCTGTCGCAGGCGCAGCTTGCCGACCTGCTGGGCTTGACACCTCCGTACATCAGCAACATAGAGACCGGAAAGCAGAACATGAGCATCACCGCACTTGCGAAGATCTCTGATGTGCTGGAGGTATCCGCCGACTGGCTTCTTCGGAACAACACGGCAGATGCTCTGGCTATCACAGCGGATGAGCTTCATGAACTGCTTGAGGACTGCACCCCCGCAGAGCGCATGGGCATCATGCGGGTGGCGCGCGAAACGAAGAAAGCGCTTCGCGACAGCGACAGAAAGCAATAAGGTCACAGGACTACTTCAGTATAGAACTCTTTCATATCATCAAGGCGCAGGCAGCCCAGACGGCAGCCGGTACCGTGGCCGCAGCCGCAGTCAATACCGATGCGGTTCTCCCCGTGCCATATGTGGACAGGCAGGTCATAGTCGAATCGGAATGTAGGCGTGTGGCCGAAGATCAGTACCTCGTCCTCCCGGAGTTTATCACGCAGGTCGACGCGGTACCAGACATAGAATGTCTGCTCATCCCAGCCTTTGTTGTTGCAGGTCTCGTATAGATATGTCGGAGCTGCGTGAACCAGGCGGTATGCCTGCTCACCAAACTGAATGACCAATTCCGTGGGCAATTCGGACAGGAAGTCGAGGATGGCTTCCTGTTTTTCTTTGTCCAGTTCATCGAAGGCTTTCTTTGTCGGTGCAGCACCGTTGTTCCACCACAGTCGGGTCAGCCTGCCTTCGTCAGGGTTGCGCAGCGCATCCAGCATCATCTTCTCATGATTGCCGAGCAGCATGGTGACGTTCTTCCGTGCCATGATGTCCAGCAGGACTTCGATGCCGTCCGGGCCGCGGTCGATGGCGTCACCCAGCATGTAAAGATGGTCGCTGTCGCTGAACTGGATCTGTTCCAGGATGTCCCGGTATTCATTCCAGCCGCCGTGTATATCCGACATGATGTAAATCATAAGCAATCACTTCCTTTTATTGTGTTCCTCCACGAGGAAATTGTACAGTACATCAACTGCCGTAAGGTCAACGGAGACCTCACTGCCGTTTTCCTCCCAACTGACGGTTTTATCGACATCATCGTAAAGCCACCAGGCGATGTACCCGGCTTTATCGTCCATCTCC